>JAUXGE010000249.1 GCA_030622435.1 Planctomycetota bacterium | reverse complement strand
TCTCGGCGAGCCCCAATGGAGTTCTGATTCGCAGTTGTAGTCAAAAAAACAAAGAACTAACAGGCCTGGCGCCTCGCCAGGCCGGTTTTGGCCTCAAAGTTGCGGAACTTGGGCTAGCTGCGTCACGTCAGACCGTATCGTCCGCCGCAGCGGATAGCGCACGGAGAATGTCCTCGAGACCGGACGGTTTCGTCCGTCTTCGCCAGAGATCGGCGTATGTGTCGGCCGCTTCACCGAGTCGCTTGGCCCATACCGATCGAACAGTGGAACTCGTCGAGTCGCGCGTCGGCTCATTCTCTGTGCCGAGGGCAAACGCGAGCTTCTCAGTAAGCAACTCCGTGAACCTCGCAGCGAGCGCGAGTTCTTCGAGGTCGTAAGAATCGCCGCTGGTCTTCTCGATGGAGCGCCCGCACCAGTGCTGAAGCGCGTGTGCAGCGGATGCGGTCTTCTCCAGTGCCTCATCTCGCAAGCAGTGCGACAACGCGCCGCCCCAAGCGGCGGGTTTCAGATTGCACGAACGTCCGCGCGGGCTGAAGCCCGCGGCTCGTTTGCCCGTGGGACTCTTGAAACACGGCGCGAGTCCATCGGGCTTAGCGAGGGACTCCTCGCTTGACACATCGCCAAGCGGCATCCACAGCAGCCGCCATGTCTCGCACGTCTCTGCAATGCGCGATGCCTTGCGCAAATGTCGGATACCAGTTGCATCATCCACACCCAGGACAATTCGGGCGAATCGCTTGTCGAAGTCATCGCCAGTCGGATGATCCGCCGACCAAGCAGCGGCCGCCCCGAGCGCGATCCCGTGCAGCGAACTGGCCGGCATGTTGAAATGCCCGTGGTCTCCCCAATCAGTGTTGAGCAGGCCGCGGGCACCATGCGCTTTCCCCGCCGCCGCAAACGTGCTGATGTTCCGCTCGGCAAGATCGACAGCGTTGATGATGCGCTTCCACCCCGAGGTCCCCGGGCACACGAACGTGTCGAGCCCGGCCGACACGAAGACCTCCGTCCCCTCGTAGTTAGCCCGATCGTCATAGCCCCAGTGGAGGACGGTCGAGTCGCGGGGCAGGCGGTCCAGAAGGTGCGCGTAGTCCTTGACAATGTCGCTCCAGAACTGGGTGGTTCGGCCACGGGCGGCGCAAAAGTCGTGCGCGCGGCGGATGTGCTCGACGTAGGCCTTACCTTTCTCGTCGCCTGCAAGTCGGCCGCTGTTCTTGCCACACCCAAGATCCCACGGCTCGTCGCCGCAGATGTTGACGACGGGTGAGGAGAACGCGTCCAGCACGTCGGACCACATGCGTTCCACGAGCCGGTGCGCTTCCGGGTTCATGCAGTCGAGCGTCAGCCCGCGCATCCGCTCGATCCAGTCCATGTCTTCCCAGTCCTTCGTCGCCTCGATCTCGGCGAGATGGCGGTACTTCGGCATCGACAGAACGCGACCCATGTGCCCGAAGGTCGCCAGGGCCGGAACCAGCTCGATAAACCGATCCCGGCAGTACACGTCGAGCTGACGGACCTCGTCAGGCGTAAGGCCGTCGTCGGGACCGCAGATGTCCGGGTCAAACGGGAAGACGAACGCGTGCTCGATGTTGAGCTGGAGCTGATTGACCTTGAGCAAAGCGAGGCGATCGACGAGCCGCTCGAGTGTTTCGAGCGTAGGCACTCTGCCGCGCGTCACGTCGAACAACAGACCGCGAATCTCGAAATCCGGCCAATCGATGACAGTGCAGCACCGGAGAACAACGGGATTGCGGATTGGGGATTGCGGACTGGAAATTTCGGCGGGCGGCGAGTCGGATGGCGGCCCCGCGAGCGTCGCCAACTGCTGGATAGTCTGGAGAGCGTGGAAACAGCCGGCCGGTGAGTTTCCAGCCACCTCGATTAGATCTGGTCGAATGTCCAGGCGGTAGCCATCCCGGTGTTCGACCCTTTTTTCGTCGATGGCGACGCGCACCGTAATCGGCCGGTCCTCCCGGTTCGGGAAGTTCGACCGGCATGGTGCGTCGATACCGGTCGAAGTGCCTGGGTCGCCGATCGTCGATTTCCATTGGACGAATGCCCATTCAACGCGCGGCTCGTCGGTCAGCAGGTCGAGGGAAAAGCCCGTGTTCAACCGGCAAATCCCTGGAAGCACATGCAGTTCCTTGGGCTTGGGGAGCAGCCTCTGACACGGATTGGCTTCGGAAGACGGCATCTTGCGGTAGCAGACCGCCAACGGATCGAGAAGTCAAAGCGCATCGGGACGGGCCGCAGGGCCGGTTCGTTTGGCGACTGTTCCCCCGGCCGATTTCACGTTCTCGAAGCCGGCATCCGATAAACTGACGGTATGGGAACCTCTGAATCAGTGGTCGACAGCCCTCGGGACCGGTCCAGGGACGAAGAGTCTCCTGATAAGCCCCGGTGCCTGGTCGTCATGTATCACTACGTGCGCGATGTGGAAACGTTGCCCAGGTCCGGCATGCACACCGTTCCAGTCGGGTTGGGCGCGCTGGGCACTCGGGATTTCCGGATTCAACTCGACCGGCTCGGGCGGCAGATGGAGCCGATTGACTGGCCGACGTTCTACGCCTGGACGTGTGGGCGGGGCTCGATACCACGGCGCTGTTTCCTTCTGACCTTCGACGACGGGCTCGTGGACCACGCCGAGACGGTGATACCGATTCTGCACGAGCAAAGCCTGCGAGCCGTGTTCTTCGTGCCCGGTGCCATACTGACGTCGCACAGGCTGCTTCCCGCTCACATCGTTCATGCACTGCTGTCGGTTCTCGATGCACAAACGCTCGAGGAGGAGCTTCTTGCGTACTTGCAGGAGCAACGCGGGTCCGGCGCATACTGGTCGGCAGCCGTCGATATGAACGCAGCCCGGAAGCTGTACCATTACGAAACGCCGGAAAGGGCAAGGCTCAAATACCTGTTGACGGTGCTTCTGCCGATCGAACTGCGGAACGAGGCCGTCGAGGCGCTCTTCGAACGCCACATCGGATCGGTGACGCGGTGGGCTCGCCATTGGTACATGAGCTGGGACGACCTTGTGGCGATTGAATCGGCCGGTCATACAATCGGTGGGCATGGCTACGGCCATGAACCGTACAGCCGTTTGACGCCGGGGCAGCGGCGCGACGATCTGCGGCGTTTGACGGCCGTCCTGCGCGGTGGGCTCGGGCCGGACCGGCGCCCATTCTCCTATCCCTACGGCCGCTGGGACAAGGACGCTTGCGCGGCCTGCCGCGATGCGAGCTTCGTGCACGCCTTCACCACTGAACGGCGTCTCGTCACGCAGGACGACGATGCGTTTTCCTTGCCGCGCGTTGACACGATAGACGTTGAAGCCGTCCTCGAGAAGGAGGTTCCATGTCCATCGCCGTAGAGCCGGCTACGAGCACTCCGGCACCGTCCACACACGTCGAGCTACTGAAACGGTTTATCCAGGCCTACTGGCTGCGTCCCGAAAATGCCTTCTGGATGACACTGCGCAGCCGGGCTCTTTCTCTCTGTCCCCTCGAACAACCGTCGATCGACCTCGGATGCGGCGACGGTGTGTTCAGCTTCCTGCACTGCGGTGGTGTGTTCGGTCCTGCGTTCGACGTGTTCGCGTCAACGGCGAAGCTGAATGAGGTGCGCCAGAGGCACGCGGACATGTTCGATTGCGTCGGCGACGACTACCACCCCACCATCCTCTCGCGACCGACGACCGCGATCGATGTGGGCCTCGACCTCAAACCGGCGCTTCTGGGCAAGGCGAATCGGCTCGCACTGTATGGCCGCCTAGTCGAGCACGACAGCAATTCACCATTGCCCTTCGACGACGACAGCTTCCAGACGGTCTACTGCAACTGTGCCTATTGGGTCACCGAGATCGAGCTGTTCCTGGATGAACTCAGGCGGATTACGAGGCCGGGCGGGAGGATCATCCTGCAGGTCAAACTCGACAGCATGCGACGCTATACGCTTGACGCCTTCCGGCCAGCATTGGGTCAACAGGTTCTCGACATCCTCGACCGTGGCCGCGCGGATTGCTGGCCCACCGTCGCGGATCGGGCCACGTGGGAGCAACGATTCGGCACAGCCGGCCTCGAGGTGGAAAACGCCACACCGTTCGTCACCAGGACACACGCACACATCTGGGACATAGGGCTGCGGCCAATCGCCCCAATGCTGGTGCGCATGGCCAATGCGCTGACCCCGGAAACTCGCGAGTCCGTCAAACGGGACTGGGTAGACCTGTTCTGCGAATTGCTCGAACCCCTGGCCGACCCGACCCTTGACCTGTTCACAAAGCCCGACGACCCGGCCGAGATTCAATATACGCTCACGCCACAACGTTGAAACGTGGGAGGAGCTGAACCGCAGAGGGTGCAGAGAGCAATTAGGAATTCAAGGCGGCGAATGGGCCAGCAAACACGGCTCACTCCACAACACTGCAAGGCTCACCATTCTCCGCAATTGCCAGGATCATCCTGGCCGTCTACGATAGGGCAGTGTTCGCTCGGTACCTGTTGGATGGTAGATCAGTCTCGCACGTCAGGAATTATGGTATCGCCAACACATGTTGGCAGAATGCATGGAGGCAGGCTAATGAAAAGATATGTGATTGCCTTGATGGCTGGTTCACTTCTCGTTGGGTGCCAAACAACGCTGGACATTCGCCAAGCCGAGTTGATCGAGGCTTGGGGCGAGGGAAACAAAGCGTTCGCCGAGGCCATTGATCAGTACCGCACCGCGATGGATGAAATCGCAAGTAATTACCATAAAGACCAGCGCGATCTGCGGGACACGAAATGGGAGCTGTGGCTGAGCCGACACACACGAGAGGACGACAGCCTCGTGTCCGATGATAACGGCACCATTGTGCCGATGAAAGTCGCGCAGCTCAAGACGGCGATCGAATCACGTGACAAGGCATCCAAAATCATTGCCGATAGCGAGAGGCTCTGGAAAGAGCAAGACACAAAGCTCAAGAAAGCGATCGATGATTTCAAGGTGATGACGAGGGTTGCAATGAAGACGAACGCGGACATTGCCGAGGCCAAGAAATCGGCGCAGCAGTTTATCGAATCAGCATTAAGTGCCCTGGCGGGGATGGCCAGCGGATTCGGTCTCGCAGTGGCCCCTTAGAAAATGGAGGTTTATCATGTCGCCGATCGGTGGAACTGATGACGTTCCTGATTTCTCGGGTATCCGCCCAATCATCACACCGGATGATGTCACCGCGATGAACCAGGCGATTGAGGAGTTCAACAGAAGGCACACCGATTTCAACGTTGCCGTGGACAACGCAGAAAGAGCCGTGGATATGACACTTGCCTGGGTCGGGGTCGGAGAGAAAGTCGTAACACTGGCCAGTGCCGTTGTTCAGAAGCGGCTTCAGGATCAATCCACAACAGGCGACCGCGCGACACGACTGAACGGCGTGCAGGACAAACTCACTGAACTCGCGTCCCTGCAACAGACACTCAACGGGCTGTTGCCTACCATCTTCGCGTGAGCCGGTCAGTCACACTCCGTGCAACACGTGGGGTAGTCGTCGCGGTGATGCAGGCGTTACGTGCACAAGGCTGCTGCCGTGCCTGTCGGTAGCGACAAACAACGTCAAAACGTCAAGCATCAAAACGTCGAAGAGTCGGAGCCAACGGCCGGCTTCGCAGGCTGAAGGCCTGCTCTATAGTAGCCGGGGGCAAGCGCAGCGCCGCCCCCGGACGATGCCACCGCCGAACTGCCCTACCCTGAAAGGGTAGTCTAATCTTTGTGGCGTTTACGACTGGACGAGTATGCGAGCCCTACAGGCTCGAATGTGTCATTGGGGTCCCGGAATCCGTGGGCGGCGTCCCGGCATACGCCGGGACTTGCACACGGCTACTCTCTTTCAGCCCTTCAGGCTCAGGATCGGTCCGCCCGGAAGGATGAACGGGTACCGTCGGTTAACCCGAAGTTCCGCTGGTAGGCGAAGCGCAAGTCTCGGCGACTGCGAAGGTTGTGGTTCGGGGGTGTTTCCGCGAACTGACTACAGGCCCAGGAGTTCAAACACGCGGGCATGCAGTTCGCTGGGTTGGGTGTCTTGTGTGAAGGTGGTGCCCGAGGGATCGGCTTGGATCCGGCAACGGTTGCGGCAGAGTGTACCCAGTTCTTTCAGAAGGGTATCGAAGCTGTGCACCGGGAAGCCGTGGTGTGGTACGCTCCACTTTCTTGCGCGTTGCCGAATCCGACGGCTCGGCTTGGGCAACCGGATCACGCGTCCACCGATCGGCTGCCAGCTCCTGGTCATCAAACAGAAGAGGACCCAGCGCCTCTTGCGTCGTTCCAAACGCTTCAGAAACATCGCATCCCTGCCGTAGATCAACGATCCCTCTACAACAAGGATGACACAAAAACATGCCCCGGCAACCAAGTAGGTCGTGACTACATCGGGTTTCGCGAAGCAGAACCGCCTTGGCGACCCCAGCAGAACTGTTGAACCCCCCGAAAAAACGAGTCTGTAGCAACATTACCGGGCTCATGGGTACCCGTTCCTCTCATTGTGTAGCGACTGTGCTGTTTGTGTTCGCCCGTGGGTCTGTGCGTCGCGGAGCATGTCCACGGCAATCCGTCGGCTGATCTGCACTCGGGTGCGCACGCGGTACACCGTTTTCTGCATCTTGCGATGGCGGCGAAAGCCACGCTCGACTGCATTGGACGTCGACGGCAAAAGCGAGTCATCCAGAAACGTCAACGCTTTGTCCAGGTTCGGCGAGAACAGCTTGTTGAGCGTGCGGCCAACATGTTTGAAGCGGCGTGCGCGGCTGCGCAGCTTGGCCAGCTTCTCCAGCGCGGTATCGGTTCGGCAACGGCGGTCGAACAGGCGATAGACCTCATCCATGATGTCGCGCAACGTGCGCAAGTGTGGCAGGCCTCTGGTGATTCGCTTGAGCGTTCTCTTCTCACTGGCCGTCAGGTGATGTTTGACGAACAAGTGACGGTTGTCGAACAGGTCGGTGATCTTCTTCTCGATCCGTTTCTTGCGTTGGGATGCCTTCTTGGTGCTCTTGGACGGCCTTCCCCGGCCCAGGTTCGGCATTGTGATCTTCAGTTGCTTGCGTACTTTGGCCACCGCGCGAAGCACGGCTTTGGTCAATTCCTTGATGACGTGGAATTCGCAGACCTGATGCTGCATGTCATCGCCGAATACTCCTGCAATGG
>JAUXGE010000093.1 GCA_030622435.1 Planctomycetota bacterium | reverse complement strand
ACGACACACTCATCGTCCAAAGGCCGGTGGACTGACGGACTGGCCAGCGCTCGCCGTTGCTTGCGACGGTGTTGCCAAGGGGGACCGCGCCACCGGAAGGCCGCCCGGGTAGTTACGGCCTCATAAGAAACGTCGCAAGTCGCACGGAACCGCACGAGGATCGAATCAAGCCCCTCTCGATCAAGGCGTCGAGGACGCCGGTGCCTTGGACCGCAAACCCTCTAGAACACGGCGCGCTGCCTCGTGGTCGGGTTTCAGGCGAAGCGCCTCCTCGAGCGCCTTTGTTGCTTCGTCGAAGCGACCCAGTTTCCCCAATGAATTGCCCAGAAGAAAGTGCGCCTCGGCATTGCCTGAATCGGCCTCGACGGCAAGCCTGAACTCCTCGATCGCCTCCTCCAGCTTATCCTGTCGGGAGAGTGCGAGTCCCAGGTTCTTTCGCACATTGGAGACAACAGGCCGACCGCGCCCACTGCCGACGAGAAGGCGATCCAAATTGTCGTCATCCGGATTCTCCGTCTCACTCAACCGAAGAGCCTCCCGGTATTGCTCGATGGCCTCGTCCCGCCGCCCCTGCCGCGTAAGAAGGACGCCCAGATCGTTATGCAATTCAGGCCGAGCCGGACCGAGCCTGATCGCCTCGGAAAAGTGCAAGATGGCTTCATCGACATTGCCCTCTCCGAAGGCAACCTTCCCGAGTTTCTCGTGGACATATGCCAGGTCAGGGCGCTCAGCCAGAATCTCCTCGGCGTATCGCCTTGCCCTGGCAAGGTCATTGTTGTTGAGACTGTAGTGCATGCCTTCGATCTTGGTGAAAACGTCGAGAAAGTCCTTGGGATCCGGCTTACTCGTGTCGAACTCGAAAGCCTCGACAACCGCGCCACCGATGTAACCCAGCGCGCCCAAGCGTTCGAGACTCTGCGGATCCAAAGTGACCTTGGTCCGATCCGAATCCGTCCTCAAGTATTCCTGGAGCATCGCTTTCAGGCGTTCCTGGAAGTGCTCTGCACGCTGCGGCTGCTCGGCCGCGATGTTCCGTTCTTCTCCCGGATCCGCCTCCAGGTCGTACAACTCGGGCTCGGTCGTCTGGATGTACTTCCAGCGGTCTGTCTCCAAACCCAGGAGCGAACCACAGCCGTACTTGGTCGCCACCATGGATTCACTGTAGAGAAACCGCTTTTCTTTCTTGGCGGACTCAACACCCGAAAGGTACGACGTCAGGTCCAATCCCTGCACATCCTCCGGCAAGGGAAGACCGACCTGTGCCAGAATCGTGGGCACGATATCGACCAGCGAGGCTTTCTCTCGGATCCGCCGGGGCTCGGACTTTCCGGGCAGCTTCACGATCAGAGGCACCTTTGTGGTCGAATGATAGATGAAATAGCCGTGCAAGGCCTCGCCGTGGTCTCCGAGGCCTTCGCCGTGATCGGCAGTTATCACGAGCAGTGTCGAGTCGTACAGGCCTAGGTCCTTGAGCTTGGCAACGACCCGCCCGATGCATTCGTCCGTGTAGGCGATTTCACCCTTGTACAAATTATCTGCGAAAAGGGAGGCGTAGCGCCCAGGTGGACGATACGGCAGATGCGGATCGTAGTAATGGAGGAACAGGAAGAACTTCTCGGATGCGTGCTCGTCAAGCCATTCAATACCTGCCTTAGTAACCGATTCACCGAGGCGCTCGGGTTGCCCACCCATAATCTCCAGGGTGGTGTCCGAGAAGTCGTCGTTGTAAGTGTCGAAACCCTGCGCCGTTCCGAACTGCGAGTCCAGCACGAACGACCCGATGACGGCGCCCGTCCGGTAGCCGTGCTCCCCAAGACGCTCCGCAATCGTCACGTTATCGTCGGCGAGTTGGTAATGAAGGTTGTCGTGGACCCGATGATACGGTGGGATCGTGCCCGTCAACATCGAACTGTGTGACGGCAGCGTGATCGGAACCTGCGCGATCACGTTCTCGAACAGGACACCCTCCGCAGCCACCGCGTCAATGTGCGGGGTGGTGCGCTGGAAACGACCGTAGCAACTGAGATGGTCGGCACGGCACGTGTCAATGCTGATCAACACGACGTTCGGACGACCGCGCGACGCCGACGTGAGGCGCATCGTCAACCACACCGCACCGCACACCACACCCAGAATCACCAGCACCAGTATCAGCCGAGAACGATTCACGAGCTTAACCCACCAGTCACTCCGAAACTCGCCGTTTTTCTTGCGGCGGTCACAACGGAGTGCAAGCCTACTTCATGTTAACCGGTACGTTCCGACAACTCCAGTGATGCACACGTGTGACACGTTTGACATACTACGGCAGCCAATCCCGTACATTCCGAATCGGCGAGAACGGCGCGGGCAACGCCTCGATCTTCGAAACCCGCCACACGCGATCCCTGCCCTTGAACGTCAACCGCCATCGCGATAACACGTGATCGTGGTACTCATCGGCCGATCGGATGCTGCAGACCGCATCGAACACGACCAGAGCCTGATCATTCCGAGAAAACTCGACGTCGAAACGCCGCAGGCGGGCGTGATCCACATGGTCGTGTGTGATTCTCTGCTCCACGCGAGCCAGAAACCCTTCACGATCCAGCCCGGCAGCAGCAAAGTCGTCTGCAAGATATCTCCCGATACGCTCGACGTCGCCTGCGTCCACGAGCACGGCCAGCTCCCGGCATAGCCCTATAATGCGCTCGCGAGGAGTTACCACCAGAACGGAAAGCAGACTCAAGACCGGTATCGCCGCGAACCCGCCCCATACTATCCGGGTCCATATCCGCGTACGCCGCCTTGACCACACGACGATCGATGCCAGCAGCATCACCGCAAGCAGCAGAATCAGAAGCCAGACTCTCTCGAACAGCAAGCTGGTAATCGTCACTTCTCCGGTCCACCCGGACAGATCCATGCCCACCCGGCGCAACGCTACGGCTGCGCCCCGGCTGCTATCAGATCCCCGTGCCGTTCCCTACGTTTCACGGGCGGCCAGTCCGCGTCCGGATCGTACCACCGGTCGAGAATCTGCTCGATGTCACGCGGGCGGCGAGCGGCAATGAACGCATCACGGACCGGCCGAGCCATCGGATGGTGTTCGGAATACTTGATCCCGAACTTCCGCATGATCTTCGCCGCCATATCCTCACCATATTCATCGAGCAGATCGGACCAGTGTCCTCGGATCGCCTCGCGTTGACGCCCGATCGACGGAGGAGGCGGAAGTGGATCACCGCGCGAAAGTGCCAGGCACTCCTCGAAGATCCACGGGTTGCCTATGCAGCCGCGCGCAATCGTGACGCCGTCGATCCCGGTCTCACGCAGCATCCGAAGGCAGGCGTCGGCGCTGAACAAATCGCCGCTGCCCAGGATCACACGATCTCCGACGTGCTCCTTGACCCGCGCGAGGAATGACCAGTCGCTCGGACCGACATATCGCTGTTTGACGGTTCGCGGGTGCATTGTGACGGCCGAGACGCCGATTTCGAACACTCCGTCGAGAATCCGAAAGACTTTCCCAGCCGCCTCCGGTGAGTTGTCCGTGCCGCGACGCATCTTCACGGTAACCGGGTGCGTCGAACCGACCGCCGTGAACACACCCCGGACAATCGCCAGCGCCGCATCCGGTTGCGACAGGAGGAAACCGCCGCGGCGACGACCCAGAATCTTCCTTACAGGACAACCGAAGTTGATGTCGATCGCATCGAAACCTGCGTCGGTCATGGCGACGGCCGCCCGTGCGACTTCATCCGGATCGGCCCCGATTAACTGGGCAAAGACGGGGTGATCGTCCTCGGGTACGTGCAGGAGCCGCCCCCGTTTGCGACCCGGTTGAATGATCAGCCGGTCAAGGTTCGCCTCGCTGATTGTGAGGATCGCCCCGTATCGCCTTGCCAGGCGTCGCATAGGCCGATCGCTGTAGCCGGCCATCGCCGCCTGCACGAAGGGTGCCTCGACCTCGATGCTGCCAATTGTCAGCACGGTGCGGATTCACCTCCGTTCAAGTCCGGAGCCTGCACATTGGTGTTACTGGAAGGATGAAGGGTGAAAGATGAAAACCGGAAAACTGCTTCTCTTCATCCTTCATCCTTCATCCTTCTGCTTCCACCCTCCAAGAGGCACTCGGGCGGATCAGAACTTGCGGCGTTGCCGTGCGGCCGGGATGTTCAACTGCTGGCGATACTTGGCCACGGTCCGACGAGAGATCTCGATCCCCTCTTCCTTGAGAAGCCCGGCGATCTGGTCGTCGTTCAGCGGGTCCTTCTTATCCTCGGCGTCGACCAGTTCGCGCACCCGCGTCTTCACTCGATCCCACCCCATGCTCTGACCGTCGTCCGTCTCGGTTCCACCGGTAAAGAAATACCGAAGCGGATGGACGCCGCGAGGGGTCTGCATGTATTTTTCAGCCACTGTCCGGCTGACCGTGGAGGGGTCGCACCCCAACTCCACCGCCAGATCGCTCATCCGCAGAATCTTCAGCCCTTCTGGTCCCACATCGAAGAAGTCTCGCTGCTTCTCGACAATCGAGTGCGCGACTTCCAGTAGTCGGCTCCTCCTGAACTTTATTGCATCGATCAGGGCTGTTGCCTCTTCCACCTGTTTGCGGGCGAACTCGCGCGTTTTCTTGCCGTCCGCACGAGACTTCGCCATGGCAGCCACGTCGTCCCTGATGTGTAATCGGGGCGTGTTGCCGCGGGCCAGCCGTACGTCCAGTCCTCCGCCTGACTCCGAGTATTCCACAATCACGTCCGGACGGATCGTCGGCACGGACCGATCGCCGACAAGATAACCCGGATGCAGGCAGAGGGTGGAGCGCATTGCCCGCATCGCCTCGTTGATCTCACCGACCGAACATCCGATCGCCTTCGCGACGGCCGGCAGACGGTTGTGTGTCATGGCATCCAGGTGATGCTCGATCAGTGTCCGTTCCAACCCGTTGTCACCAGGCAGCCTGTCGAGCTGAAGAAGGAGGCTCTCGTGCACGTCCCGAGCCCCGATCCCCGGCGGATCCAGCTTGTGGATCTCCTCCAATGCCAATTCCATGGCACTCAAGGGAACGGCCGGGCGAACACGCTCGGCGATCTCCTCGAGATGGACGCGCAAGTATCCGTCGGGATCGAGATGGTTGATGATCGACTCACCCGCGCGCCTCACCTCGTCGCCCAATTCCATCAGACCCCATTGCGCGAGCAGGTGTTCGTTGAGGTCGATTTCACGCCCCGCCGTATTCGCCATCGCGCCCATCTTCGCGTCGCGTTCGCCGCCGGAGGCAGTACGGCGGAAACGGGTCGGGGGCAGGTCGTTAACGTCCAGATCGTAGACGCCGGACAACCGATCGAGACGGGCGAAGCTCTCCTCGTCGGGCTTCTCATGCTGATCGACCCGCTGACGATCTCGAGCTTCCGCCGATGCGGCGTCCGTTTCGGTTTCCTGCGGCTCCGTCACCTCGAGCGCGGCGTTGCTCTCGAGCGCGCCTTCGATGTAGGCCTCGAGATCGGCGACGGGTTTCTGCAAAATGGCCATGGACTGGATGAGCTGCGGCGTGAGGCGTTGCTCCAACCGCATCTGCTGGCCCAGCGTCTGACCCAAAAACTGCGACATCCCATCCATCCCTTGGCGACGAAACACTGTACCGCGCCCCGTCCCGTACTCGCGCCCTTCAAGACCACCCTACACCGGGCGGCTTTGACACAATTTCAAAACCCCCTGAATTCCCCCCGACCCATGCCGAAACATCAACGACAAACCGTTTGGTTATCGGGCCGGCAGACCTCCCGACGATGCCCACCCCATTATAGCATGGCCACGGCAAGGTTATAGCCTCACGAAAACGTTATGGCATCTTTGGCTCGCTATCGCATGACCTGGACGTGACAGTACAACGTCAGAACACGGTTGTATGTTGATCCGGACGTTTCCGCCCGTTTTCAGAGAGGCAGACTCTCTCCGGCAACCCCGTCAAACGGCTGTGCGGGCGCGGATCGCCGCTTCCAGCATCCCCACCGTGGCGTATTCGAGTTGGGAGCCGACGGCGAGCCCCCGCGCCGGGCGTGTGATAACCACGTCGAATTCGCTCAGTAGGCTCTGGATGTGAAGCGCGGTCCCGTCGCCGTCAATCGTCGGATTCAACGCCAGCACAACCTCCCGCACCGAACCTGATCGGACCCGCTCGATCAAAGCGTCGATCGTCAGGTCCGCCGGCTCGATCCCGTCAAGCGGCGCGATGTGCCCCATCAGAACATGATACACACCGCGGACTAGACCCGTGGACTCCAACGCCATCAGGTCCTTGGGCTGTTCTACCACCCAGATCTCACCCGGATCGCGCGACGGGTCTCTGCAGACGGCGCACGGGTCGCTCTCGGTCAGGTTGGAGCAGACGCGACAATGGATGATCTTGTCCTTGACGTCGAGAATCGCCTGCGCCAACGCGGCCGCCGACTCACGTGACTCGCGCATCACGTGGAATGCCAGGCGCTCGGCACTTCGCGGTCCGATGCCCGGCAGCTTCTGGAGCTGCTCCTTCAGAAACGTCAGGGATTCGATCGACTCGCGGCTCATCGCAACTCTCACGCCGAGCGGCTTCGCCCGCTCAGCCCGTCTGTGTCGGACCCAGCATATCGCTCAGGCCGGGAATATTCATACCACCGGTCAAGGACGCCAACTCGCTCTTCATCGCCTCCTGGGACTTGGCACCCGCAGCCGCGACGGCCGCCTTTACCATGTCCTCGAGAAGCTCGACGTCGGTGACTGCCTGGGGGTCGATCTTTATGTCCACCAGCGTCCCCTTGCCGTTCACCGTAGCACGGATCATGCCGCCGCCCGCTTCGCCTTCGTAGCGCCGCGAGGCCAACTCCTCTTGCAGTTTGGCGAACTGACCTTGCATCTCCTTGGCGGATTTCAACATACCCGCGAGATTACCCAGATTTCCGAACATCGATGATCACTCCGTAAGCGCCGCCGGCGCGTCAACGGTCTTCCCTGCCTCGAACTCGCCCTCGACCGACACCTCAGAATCCGGTGAACCCGGCAGCTGCGCGGCGCGAACATCAAGCAACGTGCCGTCCACCGCCTCTTTCACCCGCATCACAAATTCATCCTCCGCCACACGCGCCCGCTCGGCGGAGCTTAGCCGCCGCCCATCAGGCGACAAGCCGGACGGTGCCGCCGAACCGACCCCAGCGGAGTAACCCGCACCAAGCCCTGACTCCGACATCCCGGTGGATGAGACACTAGGCTCGAGTCCGGTGCGTGATTGGGACACCGGCGCCGCGATTCCGGCACTCCCACCCAACTCGGCTAGGTTCGGGTTACCGGGTCCTTTTTTTTTTGCGCCGCCTGACGTCTTCTCCACCGCCAATGCGGTTGTGTCTCCTTCGAGCCGCGCTATCAGCGTGCCGATGTCCGTGAACTGCTGCGCCATTGCCAACCGCACGATCGCCGCATCCGCCAGCGCACGCCCCGTGCCGCTGGACTTGGCGCTCCGCCGGAGTTCCTCCAACAGCGTGATCACGAACACGTACGTCGGCGCATCGAACCCGGCAGCCTGCGTCACAAGCGCGGGTCGCACCGAGTCGGCCACATCCACCAGCTCCGTATCGTCGCCGCACACCCGGAGCAGCATGAGCGTGCGGACGTGGTCGATCAAATTATCGCAGAACCGCTCGACGGTCCGGCCGCTTTGCAGCGCGCGATCCAGCTCTCGCAACGCGCCGGCCGCGTCGCTCTGGGACACGCAATCGATCACGGCAGATGCCAACTCGTCATGCGGCGGCGGAATCACTTCGTTGGCAACCTCGGCCGTCAGGCATGTCGGCTCGTAGGACAGGAGCTTATCCAGCAACGACAGCGCATCGCGCATTGACCCGTTGGCAAGACGCCCGATCCGGCGCAACACGCCCTCCTCGGCCTTCAAACCCTCGGCCTCGATGACTCGCCGGAGATGATCAGCAATGGCCGCGGCGTCGATGGCACGAAAGTCGAATCGCTGGCACCGGCTCTGAATGGTGGCCGGAACCTTCTGAGACTCAGTCGTCGCAAGGATGAACTTCACATGGGATGGCGGTTCCTCGAGCGTTTTGAGCAGCGCATTGAACGCGCTCATGCTGAGCATGTGAACTTCGTCAATGATGTAGATCTTGAACCGCGATCGCGCGGGTCGCAGTGTGGCGTTGCTTCGCAACTCGCGGATGTTGTCGACACTCGTGTTGCTCGCGGCGTCTATTTCCACAACGTCGATGTCTTCGCCAACCGCGATCGCCTGGCACGACCCGCAAGAGCAACAGGGTGTGATCGTCGGTGCATCCGAGTCCGCGCAATTCAGAGCCTTGGCGAGGATCCGAGCCATCGACGTCTTCCCCACCCCACGCGTTCCGGTAAACAGGTAGCCGTGGTGAACACGCCCGGAAGTGATTGCGTTTTTCAACGTGGTCGCAATCGTCTCCTGCCCGACAACTTCGTCGAATGTGTTGCTGCGATATGTTCGGGCGAGAACACGATAAGACATACTGTATCCACCTCCCAACAAAGGAAGCCGAAAAGGTCTGACCAGCCGGACCGTGAACTCCGAGCTGTGCAGAACTCAACGCCACATCGCCTCAAGAACGCCGGTTATGCCGGGTTTTCGACACCATGCGCCGCATTGGACAGAGCAACAGCGCGTAGCTCCGTCACGGAACCACCCAAGTCAACAGACCCGGACGCGTCCGCAACAGATACACATCCTCGGCAGGTGCCGGCGTCGTCCCGGTTCGATGCGCCGCCCGGGCTTGCCACTGCCCGGCTTACGGCTACGGCAGCCCTTGACGGCCAGGCGATCCACGGCACCTGGTTGGAACAGGTGGGCTGCTCTGTCTCCAGCCTGACCCGCTGCCTGATCCCTCCACTGCATGGGACCTGGCCGTCAAGGGCAGTCGGCGCTCGGTTCAACGGGCGAAAAGGGCAACCGGCGTCACCACCTCGGTGGCGATCATACCAGCAAGCAGGCGGCATTTGAACCGGCTTCGTCTCTCTGAAATGGAAACCGTCACACCGTGGGCTCAGTGCCAACACCGGGCGCCTTCGACCACAGAGCGGACACGCCGTCGGGGGAGATCCGCGGCGCCCTAAGCGCAGCGTTAGCGGACACGTCGAGGCTATGAGATATTATGGAAAATTCGGGAAAATCACTAGTGATTGCATCTGTGCATATGGATATACTGTTTACGGGGCGACAGCGCGGGTTGTCCCGATAACCCCGACCTGACTCGTGCTGCCGTCCTTCTTTTTTTCTCCCAGCCGATCCTCAGTTCTCCTTGCTTCTCAATCCGAGGCACGATTCTCCAAAGCTCATCGCAGCTGGAGTTGACGAGGGGGATGCGGCCCAATGCATCGCCAACCTCACATCTAGCGTGTGTGAAACTGTTCTAGAGCAGTATCAATCCGCAGGTCTAAGTTGCACACTGATCGAGAGCAGTGGCACGCCTCGGTTCTATCTAGCCTGCAGATTCGGGCGTGATGACACACTCGATGCAGATTACTGACGGCAGTGGCGAGCGTCATCAGCCGACGGCGCGACGCTTCCAATCGACACCGTCAAGAAGGGAAAAAGCCCTGCAGGGGGCGAAAGGCATCAGCCCGAGGCTTGCACGCATCAAAAATGTGGGTAAGGGTGAGGCTTGCACCGTGGGCTAGGGACTGTCGTCCGGGACTACGCCACCGGGAACGACAAGACGACTAGTACTCGTAAGTTGCTTTGTTTGCTCGAGCCACTTCTGCTTCGACCAGCACCCTCTCTGGGAGAAGCAACCGAGGACGGTTCCACACGACTCTCTCATTTCCAAATCCTTCGCATGGCGCCTATACTGATACTCGATCGCCGTCGGCTGGCGGTAGAAGGCCCGAGAGGCCTATCCTGTGTTTCGGGAAAGGAGGTCCGATGCGACGAATCGCCGTGCTCAACCAGAAAGGCGGGGTCGGCAAGACGACGACAACGGCCAACCTGGGGGCGGCCCTGGCACGCGCCGGCTGGCGTGTTTTGCTGATTGACCTCGACCCGCAGGGACACCTCTCCCTGCACTTCGGAGTCGAGCTGCGTGACGAGGAATCGAGCCTGTACGACGTTCTCACCGGATCGATGCCCGTCAACGAGGTCGCGCGAAAGGTGCACGACCGCATCACGCTGATTCCCGCTGACATCGATCTCGCAGGGGCAGAGGCCGAACTCGTTAGCATAACGGGACGGGAGGTGTTGCTCCGCGAGGCTCTCGAATCGGTGAAGGGCGAGTTCGACTTCCTCATGATCGACTGCCCGCCGTCGTTGGGCGTGCTCACGATCAACGCGCTGGTCGCCGCCGAAGAAGTGATCATTCCACTCCAGGCGCACTTCCTGGCTCTTCAGGGACTTAGCAGGCTCTTCGATACGGTGACACTCGTTCGTCAGCGAATCAACCCGAACCTTGCCGTGGGTGGTATCGTCCTGTGCATGCACGAATCGACAACGCGCCTGGCGGGCGAGGTCGCCGACGATCTGCTCAGGTTTCTCCAGGCCGCTCGCGGAACCGGCGTGCCCTGGGCCGATGCTCGCGTATATCAAACCTGCATCCGCCGGAACATCAAGCTCGCCGAATCTTCCAGCTTCGGCCAAACCATCTTCGACTACGCCCCGCGCAGCAACGGTGCAGCCGACTACGCCGCTCTGGCACAAGAGGCATTTGGTGCCGGCCCCTTGACGCCAAAGGAGACGGAACCGGCGACGAAACCGAGGGAACGAACACCGCCGGAACCTGTGCCGGCCAAGCACTCCGCAAAGTGCACGACCCCGGCAGAGCGCACACAAACCGAGAACACACCCGTCGAACCAGCACCGGCCGTGCGTACGTCGGCTGAGCAGCGTCCGGCCGACGTGAAACGCATAGTCGCCGCCCCCCCCCGGGATGGTAAACCCGTGCCATCACCGGGAGAAAGCGATTCCACGTCACCACCGGAGGAACGTCAGCCTGCCGACATGCCGGCTGCACGTCCTGACGTGGTCGTCGGTCTGCCGGATCACCCATGACACCCAACGACGCCCCCCCTTCTCACCCATCGCCCCGCCTCAGGCTTTGGATCGGCTACTGGCTAGGCCTGTTCGTAATAATGCATGTGCCGATGGACGCACAAGGTCCCCCAACCGTAATCCCCGTCGACAAGATCGCCCACTTCGTCCTGTACTTCATACTTGTTTGGTTGGGAGGCCGATACTTACTGGCAAAGGGCGGCGCCTCGATGTTCACGGTGATCGCCTGGGCATTGGTCTACGCAGCCTACGCGGCCCTCGACGAATGGCTCCAGCCGTTCGTGCAACGTACGATGAGCCTGGGGGATTGGATGTCGGACGTCGCCGGGATTGTGGCTGCAACGATCATAATCGCGGTTGTCCGGCACCGGACAGCGACCGTATCGGAGCCCGCAGAGGCCGCGCAGTAGCGGCGGGTGGGATCGCCTTGAATGTAACAAGGCGTTAACTTGCGGCTCGAGGGGTGTTCGTCGTACCGGTAGTGACGGCCTATGATAGAGTGACGATTTGATTCGAGATGCGACACGCACGCCGTGTCCGCCACAACTCGCTGGGATGCATGCAATGGCCAAGAAACGAACCGTAGTAGTAGTCGAGGACGAAGACCCCATCCGGCGCGCAATCGTCGATGCTCTCCGCATGGCCGGCTACGAACCGGTCGAGGCGGCCGACGGCGAGGCGGGACTGTTAGAGGCTCGCCGCGCCGGAGTCGATCTGGTTCTGCTGGATCTGTTGCTCCCCAAGATGGACGGATTCGACGTGCTGCGCGGTCTTCGTGAGACGCATGCGGCGCTCCCCGTCATCATTCTGACGGCTCGCGGATCCGAGGATGACCGGGTGCGTGGGCTGCGCGGGGGCGCGGACGATTACGTAGTCAAGCCGTTTTCGGCCCGTGAGTTGCTCGCCCGCGTGGACGCCGTGTTGCGAAGAACCCCCGAACGCCCGGAGCCCGTCGTTCATATGCGTGCGGGGGATACGGAGGTCGACTGCGCGCGTCGTGAAGTCTGCCACAGCGACGGCAAACGCCTCCCTCTTTCCGAGATGGAGGCCGGCATTCTCCAGCGCCTGGCGGTGTATGCGGGTCGGGCCGTCTCGCGCGAGGAGCTGCTCTCATGCGTGTGGGGGCTCAAGGACGGGACGGTCGAGACGCGCGCCATTGATATGCACATCACCCGGCTGCGACAGAAGCTGGCCGGCGAACCGCCCGCGGACCCGCCGATAGAGTGGATCGTCACCGTGCGCGGCAAAGGATACATGCTGGCACCCGAAATCCACGTGGTCACGGAAGGGACCCAGCAGGAGGATCCCACGTGAGAAGCTCCCAGCGGAGCAAACTCGCAGCCGCCGTCGTATTTCTTCTGATCGCCGTCGCCGTGGTCGGCGGCATGGCGTGGGCGACAAACTCCAGCTTCGAGCTGGCCAAGAGAAACGTCACGGAACTACGCGAACGGAAGATCAGCCGGGCCGTGTGGGAAATGAGCAACTACATGGCCGGCATCATCTACTCGGAAACCGCACGACCCTGGGATGACTACCGCCCGATCCAGCAACGGGAAACCGTCGCGATACGCACCCCGGACGGCGCTGAGCTGGATGTTCAATACGCCATTCTGTTTTCACCCCTTACGATCTCAGGTCCTCCACACGGCTGGATCGATCTCTACTTTCATGTTGATGACCGTGGTGTCTTCTCGCCGCAGGTTCCGGAGGAGGCGACTCTCTCTTTGATCGAGACCACGCAGTTCGCCGCGATCTCATACTCTGTGCCTGAGGATCTCTGGGAATGGCTCAAGAGGGAACTCCCGAAAATTGACCTTGGAGAGAAGATTGCTCTCTCCGAGATCACACACGATCCGCCATCCTTCGATCCCGGCAGCACGGAGCAAATATGCAGCGAACCTGACATTCCCCCGATCGCTTCCTCGCAACGGGCGGACGATCCCGCCAGCCGCGAATTCCAGGAGCGCCAAAAGAGCCTGCGAGAGGCCACACGCAGCTACCTGCCACCGGCCGATTGTGTCAGTCCCGAACGGGACATCAAGACCGTTTCCGGTGCAGCGGCCGATGGGCTCGGAGACGAAACGCTTCAGGAGTACACAACCGGACCGCTCACGGCGTTCTGGCTGGGGACCGCACCCGACGGAGAACGCCGACTCGCGTT
>JAUXGE010000420.1 GCA_030622435.1 Planctomycetota bacterium | reverse complement strand
TCGAGGAAGTAGGTGTTGGACAGGGTGACACCGTCATAAGCTCCGACTTCGATGAAGTATCCGGTCGGTCGGCGGCGGAAGACCTGCCACAGCACGCGGTCCTCACCGAACTGGGCCTTATACAAATGGTCGACGCTTAATGTCGTCATGACGACGTCCCGAGCCTGAATGATCACTCTCGTTGCTGCCGGTCAACTTCCGGGCGGCAGGTTCACCGCCAGGGGTTCGTCAGAGACTCCCTTCACGTGAATCCTCGGTACGGCTGACAACGGAGCCTCCCCAACGACCTTTTTCGGCAAAACACCTGCCTTATGGAGCAGTTCAACCAACTGCTTGATTCTGTGGCTGTAAAGATGCTCGGAATGAACTCGCTGTTGCCCGGCCGCCGCAATCTCGCGTCGCTCTTGGGGATGGCTGAGATAGTATTGGATCTTGTCGAGCAGCTCGGCCTCGTCGTGGAAGACGTCGCACTCCTTGCCGATCTCGAAGCAACTCGACAATTCGGATGTGTAATACGCCAGTTGAAAACCCCCATAGGCCGAAACCTCGAAGTGGCGGATGATCATACCTGTTTCCCAGTTGCCCTTGAGGAGGTTCTAGCAAATCGGTACGCGCCGCATCCGGTCATGAAGCACTTTCATATCCCAGATGCGCGGCGTGTGCTTCAAGCCGTAGTGGTCTTCCCAACGATCCCCGATCAACTCGAAGGTGTCGCCGAGCTTAAGCTTGAGGAACCGGGCGAAACGATCGCGCTGCTTGATGCCCAGGTAGGCGTTGTAGGTGAACTTCTGGGAGAAGTACTCGGCACTCTTTCTTGCACGCGTGGGCAGATCGTCCGGCGCGGTGGGTGGCCGGGCAAACTCGTAAAGATCATAGTAAACCTTGTGGAAGGAAAGGTCGGGCATATCGGCTCGAACGGCCGCCGCCGTCATCCCCGCGAAGAGCCGGTCCGGCTGCACCTGCATCTGCGACTTGAACCATGAAGAGGCCGGGTGACCCATGAATGCGATCGCCGGACCCGGATCGGGCAGCGGAGACGTGTCGAAGTCGTCGTTTGCGGCCGCCATCGGCATCGTGAGGATGTTCGGGATACCGAGCCTTATCAGCTCTTCGGTGTGAGTGACTTCTGGAATCCACTTGATCCAGGTGCTGCTCTCGAGAAGGTGCCAGTGATCCACCCAATCCACTTCTGACATTGTGGAGGTGATGGGATCCAGGTAGGCGGCGACGTACGGGATCCCCAGCTCGGCCGTTGTCAGGGATACCTGCCCAGGCTGCGACGATGACGGGACCAGCGTCAGCGCCTGCGTATTGAAATCCAGCACGAGATCGATGTCGTTTTTCTCGAGGAACGAACGGTAGACGGCGCCGTCGGAGAGCCGGTGCTGCAATGTGCGGTTGAAGTCGAGGCTTGGCAGCTCAGGCAAGACGTACGTGTCGAATCCGGCCTCCCGGGTAGACCGCTCGAGCTGTTTGGTCGTGGCGATCCTCAGCGTTCGTCGGCTCATACGATTCTCCCGGTCAAGGGTGGGGTACCCACCCATCCGTTTTGAAAGGCCCCATCCAGGAGAGTTATCGGCCGTTGGAAGGTCGTGCATACAGCGACTTTGACCTCTGTCTGTAGGAAAGGAGGGGGGTGATCAGCCGTGTGCCACGCCCCAGATCGACATTAGAGTGACGAGTGCGAACGGGTATCAATATCCACCCCCCGTATTCAGGAGCAACATCTCGCGTCTGCTGGCGACTACGTGGCTTGCCGAGGGTTGGTTCCGGATGACTCGCAGAGTGGCGTTTGTGGAATTCGCCTTTCATGCTCTGCCCCGCCCTCTCGATGCGAGGTCGTCAGGCTACGCCCTTTGGCGTGAAGGCGGGCGGATGCGTCGTTTTGCAGGCGACCTGATGCGGTCTCCGAAGCCGGGGAGTGGGGCATAAACCTCGTTATACATGAAGGTTATGGAAGGAGGCCTCGTTTTTCGCGCTGGGGCCGTGTACAGGTGGCGGGGGGCCGTGTAGGATTCGCTCGGTGTGCCGCTGGGTTTTAGACCGCGGCATGGCCGTTTGCTTCCAGCGCATTGCCGAGGCGCGGCGGTGGGTTTTTGTCTTCGCAAGACGGGATTCCGGGCGGTCGAGCGTGTTTGACGCCCGGTGAATGGTCAGTGCTGCTTCGGGGAACCGGCACGTCCTCGTTGGCGCCAAAGCCACCGTGCCTGGTTTGCCGTCTCGTTTAAGTAGTACAACGGTGTGCCATTCCGGGCCGCAGGTTTCAGGCTGCGCGGACGTGAAGCCCGCGGCCAGGGTGAACGCGATCTCCATACCCAGCGCCGACAGGAGCTGCTTGAGGCTGATGGTCTCGCCGTCGAGCTCCCAGCGCGGCATGGTGAGCGTCACCAGTCCGTACTGCTCGGTGTCGTCGAGCGCGGCGAGGAAGTCGGCGGTGAGCGCGTCCTCGAACGCAGTCAAGGTACCCGCATCGGGCGCGAGGATGACCATCGAGAGCTCGTTGCCGTCGTAGGGTAGCTCCACGGCCTGGTAGCCCTCGCCGACCCAGTAGCCGGCTTCGATCGAGCCGTGCATCATGG
>JAUXGE010000127.1 GCA_030622435.1 Planctomycetota bacterium | reverse complement strand
GGCAAGCTTGCTCCGTAGAGAACCGCCCTTCAAACTCCGGTAGCGTTCGGGGATAGTCTTCCATACCCCAACACACTACATGTCGGGGCAACCTCAGTCAAGGGGATACCCCCTTTTGCTCAAAACGAGTCACTCGCTTGCGTCTCGAGGGCGGTCGAGGACACGGAAAGTGATCGACGCCCAGAAACTCTCCCAGTCGGCCCGAGGCGAAGCTCCGCTCCTCTGCTTCGCGTCCTTGATCGGTCTGATGAGGTGAGTCCGAAGGAACCACTGACCTGGGCAGTCTAATGTCAGGGTCGCCTCTCCCTCCGCATCGGTGAAAACACTCTCGATGTAATCGTGCGATTCCGACGTGCGGTGTGTGTGCTTGGCCATGTGGTCATGGCCACTTGAGACGCGCAGGTTCGCAGCTGGTTTGCCCTCGTATAGTACGCGAACGGTTACCTGGTCGCCGACCCGCCACCGGCAGGGATTGGACAGTGGAATGATCTCCAGCATATGCCCCACCGGCGTTTTGTAGTCGCTCGTCGCCTGAACGCCGATCTCGATGAAGGTCTTGAGCAACTTGGTGTAGTACATTCGTCCGGGCTGTTTGCCGGCGCCGGTATTCCTTCGGATCGCCAGCGCTTCCGTGGCGTGCTCGTCAGCGAGGTACTCTTCAAAGTAGCTGCCCTCAAACTCAATGAAGCGGGGATGCAAAGCTGCGGCCACTACATGGACGCCCGGCTTGTCCAGGTGAACTTCGGCGACCAACTCGAGCCCTTCTAAATGGTAATCGCGAATAGCGCTTCTCTCCTGACCGAGCCGATCCACCCATTCGGCAATCCGATCCGGGCTGGTTCGGTACTCGCTGGTCGGAAAGTGCTCCGACGTAGCAACGGCCAACCGAACGGTCGTTGCCTGCTTCGACGAATACGCCGACGAAAGCAGCCAGGTGTTGTGGGCCAAGGCCGGCATTGTTCCGGCAAGCAGCAGCCCCCATGCAGCCGCGATCCAAGCCACTCGACGAGATGATGATCCGTGCATCACACCCATGCCTTCACCTGATCCGAGTTCGTCCCTCTCCAACACACCGCCATTACGGGAAAGAGACCCGCACGACGGGTTCTACCGAGTCCGCTCGTCCGAGTGAAAAAAGCTCGAGGGATTGGTAGGCGGTGAGCTCTCTACCACTTCACTACCAGTGTCCCGTCAGGTCAGCGGCGCAACCTGAGCAGGTTCCGCGGGTACGGATGGTGGTCGGCGGCGCAGCAAATAGACCGCGCAGCAAAGGGCGATCAGGGCCAGGTCGATGCCGCCGACGAGGAAGAGGTAGTGGACGACGGCGCCGGTGCCGAAGCCGTAGCTGTGCAGGCCGATGCCCAGAACGTAGTTGACGCCGACGTATGTCATGATGATCAGCCAGAAGCACAGGATGCTCTTGGCGGCCGTGGCGAATCGACCGCGCGCGACGACCAACAGCACCATACCGGCGGCGGTACCCACGAGCCCGATGATCTTCCCGGTAGTCAGCGGCGCCAGCTTCGGAGCGACAACCGCGAACAACGCCACGCCGAGGATGAGCGCCACGACATACATCCACGGATTTATCTTGTGATGATCCAGCCGCACGTGGAGAATGGTCAGGTATCCCAACAGCGCGACGAGCGACCAGACTTCCTTTGGATCCCATCCCCAGTACCGCCCCCACGAGGAAGCGGCCCACATGCTTCCCGTGATGATCCCGGCGGTCAACAGGATGGTCCCGATGTGAATGTACCAATAGTGCATCGAATCGAGCGTACCCGTGAGTTTTCGCGCCGACGGCGCACCGGCCATGACGACGAGCTGCACGTGCGCGACCAGCACACCGAGCGCCAACACCGAATACGACACCATGATGATCGGCACGTGGATCGACATCCACACCGTGTCCATCAGCACGGGTACGATCGGCCTGACGAACTGGTTCATCGGCAGGCAGTCCGCCAGTGCCAATGATACGGCACCCATAAACGAGGCCGTCAACAGAACCAGACGGTGGCGAACCAGGAACACCGAGACGATGGCAAACGCCCCCATGCCCCAACTGAGAAACAGGAGCGACTCGAACATGTTGGCGGCCGGGATACGCCCTGCAATCTCCCAACGCCATTTCAAACCACACGTCAGCACGGCGAAGCCGGCAATGATGCCGATCAAGACGAGTGCATCGAACCACTTCCGCCTCACGTACAACGCCGCCCCAGCGAGAAGGGCGCTGACTGCCATGATTTGCCAGGCGACCCGATACATCCGGAGCCGGTTGTAGCGCAGCTCGACTGCGATACGCTGCGGATCAGGCCGATGAGCTGCCGGCAGCGCCGCCAACGTCGCGGTCAGATCCTGCGAGGCGGTCGTGAACGCACCCTGGTCATCGGCAAGAAACGCAGCCGCCAGTGCCGCCCACGCCTCCCGGACGGGTTCGATGTCACCCGGCGCGGCGGCCATCGGGCTGATGGGGTGCCACGTGCCGGTTATACTTTCGGGATCGGGTATGAGCCGAATAATCCCACCCCGGAACACGCGCTGCAGGAGGGTAAGCCGATCACGAATGTCGGCGACTTTCAGCTCCAGAGGATTCATCTTCCGGCCTTTTGGAATGTGAGCCAGGCCGTCAACCAGCGAGTGAATGTGCTCGTGGTTGATCAGGTCGGTGTAGGAGAAGGTCGTCAGCGAGTCCGGCAAATGCAGCTCTGACCGTAACTCAGCGTTTTTGATACGGAAGAGCGGCTGGTCCGCCCATGTAGAGGCGTCAAACGTCCAGGCCAACAAAAGCAGCACGGGGTCGTGGCCCTCGTAAAAGATGTCTCCGGTGACGGACTTGACGGTGTGGCGCGCGACGGTGTCGAGCGGAGGCCATCGCCCGTCGTGCTGCGCGGTAACTGCCCGGATCGTCGTCAGGTCGAGCGAAGCGGGTAGCTTCGCGTCAACGACCGGCGACGTCTGAAGCGTGATTACCGCCAGAGTAATGAGCACGCTTGTCATGGTCGGGGTATTCCTTCCTCGTCATGTCGGCCGGCCACCGGCGCTGCGCGGCGTCTGCCTGTCGCGCGCGTGATCAAAAGCACTATCATGCCGAACATCAGCGCGACGAACCCGGTAAAGACGACAATCCGCCCGGGGTCGCGCGAGACGCTCAGGAAGCTGATCATCCGCTTACCGTCTTCCCGGAAGCTCGACTGGTAAAACGTATAGCCGCCGTGGCTCACGGGCCGGTTCATGCTGATGACCCGACCCTGGGATCGCCCTGTCGTAGGATCGGTGATCGTGATGTCGCTTTCGAAAGACCGAGGCCTCATCTCACCCGGATAGCGTCCGACCTCGAAATCGTTGAGCTTTATGCTGAAACCGAGCGGCACCTGCTTGCTGTGGAACACGAGTTCGTAGGCACTACCGTCGACGGTCACCGACCGGGGCCGGTACTTTTGCAGCCAAATCTCGCTCGTGTGCTCTTGGGTGCTCATCTGCACGAGGACGGCCGGGATCCGTGTTTCACGAACGGTTTCGACCGGCACGATGCGCCGCCTCATCTGCGCCCGTTCCAGCGGGCGCAACACCGTAAACTGTAAGCCGGGCCAGGGGGTGTCGACCGCCTCACCGGGAACCAGCTCCGTAGTGACAACATCCTGTCCTTCAGGTTGAAATCGAACGTGCAACCTCTCACCGGGACCGGCAAGGATCTCGATGGGGGCGGTCGGCGGCACATCGGACGAGGCGACAAATGTCACCTTGAACGCCTCGGCTTGGTCGCTGCCGTGAACGGAGCCGAAATCCGGAAAACGGGCAAACGCCCGCCGAACGGTCGGACCGTCGGGACCGGTCAGCACCACCTCGATCGCGGGGTTGACCGGCTTGTCGGATGCGCTGGTCAATTTCCGATCGGCGCCGACCATCGCATGAGGAAGATAGCGTATCAGACGTACGCTGGTTCCCGTTTCCCCGAGCGGAACGGCCTCATCCGTGCAATCCTCCAGCGGGATCTCGAACGTAGAGCCCTCGTGTTCAATCTTCACGGTTCCGAGCGAGCCCTGGTGCTCCGAGGGTTTCTTCTCCAGCAGCCCGGCGAGTTCCGCATCATCGGCGACGGAACGGAGCGTGGCGGTCAGTGGTCCGAACGTTTCCTTTTGCCCCATAAAGACCCAGACGGGCTTTCCTCGACTTCCAGGTGCCGCAAGTGAAGCCTCGACGGCAGGCCGTCCGTGCTGCTCGTCTCTGACTACGTGTTCGGACAGCGTGCTATCAGGCAGGTACCGCTGGATCTCCACCTGAAGCGGTCCCAGAACGAGGGTCGGCGCGCGTGGGTTGTCCACCGCGTCATAGCCTGTGAAAACGGACGCGCGAAGGTCAATCTTGGATTGCGTATCACCAGTCGCGAGGGCGGCGGTCAGTGTCGGTATCGGAACGGTGAAACTGTCCACCGATTGCCCCTCGGCCAAACCGACCTGCCCGTCCTGACCAATGATCCTCGTCATGAGCGATCCCGCAAGGATGAGCAGGATCGAAAGGTGAACGATCACGAACCCGGTCTGTCGTTTGGTAAAGGGGAACCGCAAGAGCAGGACACCGGTGACGCTGACACCCAGCAGCACGAGAAGCAGAGTGAACCAGTCCGACCGGTAGAAGACCGCCAGGGCCCGCTCGGTGCCGTGCATCGACTCGTACACCGTTGCGCACGCCATCGCAACCAGGAGCAGCACGAGCACGACGCCCGCAAACCACAAGGAGGCGATGCCTCGGAGCATGCCGTGCGATGACGGTCTGGTGCCTTGCCGCGTCACTGCCGAATCCATGCGCGATCCCGCATCAGACTCCGGGTCTGCGTGTTGGTTGTTCGTCTCGGCGGGCAAGTCCGCGTGCATAATGTCCGATCCATTCACCTCAGTGTCTCCGCACACCCAACGCCACAACACGGCGGACGTTGTCCCTGCCTTGTGCCGAGAACGCAACCCGCCCGGGTAGTCAAGAGTACGCCCGCCAAGCGTTCGCGTTCGCGCTAAGCGCATCGAGATCGCGCGCCTTGATCTCGGCCGGCCTCGGGGCTTGAGCCCTTCCGACCGGCACATGGAAAAAACCGACAGTTTACCCGTAACACTGATGGATTGGCGATCACACGCCCACCGGCCCGCGCTGTGCATAGCCTACCGGTTCCGCCGACGCTGCCAAGGGGTGGAGCCAAATGCTATCGGATCGGATGCGTAGCTGTTGAGAGACGTTTGAAGCCTGGCGTCTTGCCGTCGAGAGCGGATCCGGCCGATTGTGGATCTGCGGGGTGGGGTGGCGTATCTCGCCCAGAGCTCGCGGCTACCCCCGGCGTCTGGACGTTGATGAGAAAGCTGGCGCTGAACACCAGACCGGTGCGGTTCTGATTGGCGTCGACCACCTGCGAATCGAGCAGGGTGGGGTAGCCGCCGACGGCCTCACCCTCGTTATCGATGTAGCCGTCGTTGTCCATGTCCGTCCCCGCAAACAGCCCATATTCGCCGGGCAGCACATCGGTGAAGGCGAACGCGTAGCCGTCCGAGGCCGTGGTGAGTACCTGGTCGACCGAGGCGAAGGCCTCGAGATCCAGCAACAGGACGTAGACGGCGCCGACATCACCGCCGCTCGCCGCGGGAGTACCGACGGTCATGCGGACCGAGATAGATGTCGTTCCACCGTTCGAGTCGAAATCGACAGCGCCGGAATAGACACCGTCCTCCATCCCGCCGCGGTCCACCGTAATCGTATAGTCTCCCTCGCCACCGCTCGAGGGGGTCACGCCAAGCCACGACTCGCTCGGTGTCACGCTTGTAACAACAAGCGTATCGACGCCCGAATTTTGCGCGGTCAACGAGGCCGACGTGAGATCCGAGGCAAAGTCGACGTCGCGCGGCAGCACCTTGATCACCGGCACATCCACGGTGCTGAGGCCGATGATCTCGGCGGCAGCCTGAACCGCGCCGAACGCGTCGATCAGACCGTAGCCGTACCGGTCATCCCGGCCCGAGTCTCCAAGATCATCCGTAATCGAGATCGTCGTACCCGGGTGATTGCCCGCCAGCAGGAGGTCGAAATCCTCAGGCGACAGGTCGGGATTCACGGATTTCATCAGGGCGACCACACCCGCGACGTGCGGAGCGGACATCGATGTTCCATTCGAGAACTCGTAGGTGTAGCTGCCGTCATCCTGCCCCATCGTGCTGAGCACACCATCAGGGTATGTGTCCCCATTCGCGTCGGCGCTGAGATCACCACCGGGGGCGGCCACATCGACACAGCTCCCGAAGTTCGAATAGGGGGCCAGATCGCGCGAGTACCCGACCGCGCTGACCGTCACGACCCCATCCAAGCCCGCGGGACTCGAGTAATCCGCATTCGACGATTCGTTACCGGCGGCGGCGATCACGATAACGCCGTTGGCGCGTGCCGCGTCGATAGCGTCCTGCTCCGCGGCCTATATGCCCGCACCCCCGAGGCTCATGTTGATTACGTCGGCCTTTTGATCCGGCACTTGCCCGGAAGCATTGCTCAGACTCGCCGCATAGAGGATCCCCTGCGTGATGTCGAAGTCGGTGCCACCACCTTGACCCAGCACGCGAACGGGCATGATGCGGACGTCCCAGGCCACCCCGGATACACCCGTGCCGTTGTCACTGAGGGCGGCAACCGTGCCGGACACATGGGTTCCATGAAAGCTGCTGGTCGTCCCCTGGATGGCGAGATCGCCGACGTCGGTCGGGTCGGCGTCGATGCCGTCGCCGTCGCGGGAAATCTGCGGGTCGGAGATGAAGTCGTATCCTTCGACGAACTGCCCCAGCAAATCAGGATGCGTCGGGACGACGCCGGTATCGATGACGGCCACGATCACATCGCTGTCGCCGGTAGTGACGTTCCAGGCTTCGGGCAGTCCGATCTGGGTGTAGTGCCATTGGAACGGGTAGAATTCGTCGTCCGGTGTCGCCAGCGGTCGGCGTATGTAGTTCGGCTCGGCATAGACAACGTCGGGTTGACGCCTGAGACGTTTGACGGCGGCTATCGTCTCCGACGCCGGTCTGTTCAACGCCCCGGCGCCGGGCACGGAGGCAACCTGACTCCGATTCCGACGGACGCGCCGCATCGACTTGACCCTGAGCCGTTCGATGCCGCCCGACTCGGAGGCCTGATTGAGCACGTCCAGCTCGATGTCATCAGCAGCTTGCCGGCTGAGCGAACGGACCATGCCTTCCTTGGAACGAGCGACGATTTCACCATCGACGAATTCGTGCAGGCTCGACAACCGGTCACGCGGCTCGACAAGCACCGAACTCCCTGGGTTTTGGCCCACAAGCAGAGTGTACAGACCTCCCGTGTCTGGCCCGCCAAGGACGCTGTATCCATAAACCTCGACGATGAAGGTGCCGTTGGTCGGCGCCGTGACCTGCTCCGCCTTCCCGACACCCTCTGAGCTGTCGACCGGATCGCCTGCTTCATCGTACAGGTAGAGATCGAAATCGTTGGCTGTCGGGTCGGCCATCAGAAGCGACGCAGTCTGGTCGGAGGCCATCTGCACCAGGTAGGCGTCGTTGACATCGAAAGTGGGACCCGTCACGCCGAGATAGCCACCGAGCGTACAGGGGGTAGGCAGGGGTTGGACCTTGCCGAGGTCTTCGGCGTTGTTGTCGATCCTAGGATCGTTAGGGTCATTGGTGTCACCATCCACCGCGTAGGTGGCACCGATCATGATCATGCCACTGATTGACACCAGTCCCCCGGTTTCGGTTTCATCGCCGCCGTCCGGCGAGTTCGGGTCGTTGTCACAGAACCCGGCGAAGTTCAACTCCTCGAAATCAGAGCAGCCGTCGCCGTCCGTGTCGCGCACATTGTCTGGGTTGTCATCCGGATCGAAGGGATCGGTTCCCGGAATGCCGCTGATTTCCTCGTCATCGGGGAACCCATCCCCGTCACTGTCGAGGGCGTCGCCGGATTGCCCATCCGTGTCCGGATCGTCCGGCGAGTTCTGTCCGTCGTCATCCTCGACCGTGGACGGCAGCGTATCGTCCGGGGAGGCTGCGGTTCCACCGCAACCGACGGTCAGAACCGGTAGGGCGAAGAGGAATCCGATCAGCAGCGTCAAACACCCGGCTTGATTCATTTTGCCACCCTCATCATCAACAACCCGAAATATCGGCCGACACTTAGCAGTACAGCGCGAGGTTGTTTGTAGCGCAGGCTTCCAGCCTGCACGAGCTGCGATTACGATGCAGGCAAGATGCCTGCGCTACGCGTTTATGGCGCCCTTGCGCTGTACTGCTAATACCTCTGGGTAAACTCACCTGCCTACGCAGGTAGATTCCCCCGAAGAAATGCACCCGAAACGCCGTATGAACAGGCCCGCAGTGTCCACTTTCGCTGCGCCAGATCAATTGCGTGGCGGTGTCCAACCTCCAGTCTAAAGTCGGTGTCGTGATTCGGGCGGATACCTACCAGAGATCGACGCTGGACTCTCTTGCGGGCCTCGAGAGGTGAGTGGTCGTTTTCGACCATATCTGCTTTTCAAGTAAAATGTTGTGTTTTCCTGGATTAGTAGTTAAGAAGGAGCTTAGGCACCTTGCGTTATGGGGGGGGAAAAGGAGGGGTGCGGGTCGGGTGCTGATCACCCGACCCGCACCAGGCAGGCCGGTGCGTCACTCCGGCTGTGGGTCAATGTTTGCAGCCCTTGGGGCTACTCCGGCAATCGCCGACGGCGCTGAGGCATCGCCATAAACTGCCGGATGGCATACGGCGAGTCTTCGGTAACGGCAGGCGGCCAGCGACACATCCGCGGGTCCGACGTTTCCGACAATCGAGCCGCGCTCACTTGCCTTGCACATTCGGTTCCGTGGACGCGACGCCCGACCTTTCCAGCTCGCCGGCTTCTACCATGTCATACGAAAAGACGAGGGCATTATTTCAACCGGCTCACGAAAATGTTGTCAGAGTTTGTACGATGCGGAGCCCGAATGGGATTCTCGGACCGAAAACGAGGATTGCAGTTGCTACAAGGATGTACCCGTGACAATCACGGGACGAACTTGTAGCCGATGCTGTGGACCGTAACAATGTGCCGGGGGTGCTTCGCATCCGGCTCGATCTTCCGTCGCAGGCTGACAATGTGGTTGTCCACGGTTCGGGTGCTCGGGAAACCCTCGAGTCCCCAGATCACATCCAGGAGCTTTGATCTTTCGACGGGTTTCTCCGCGCTCTCGACCAACAGCTTCAAGATCTCGAGTTCGAAGTGCCCGAGGTTGGATTTATCCTCGCCCCGTTCGACTTTCCCCTTGACCATATCGATCGTAGCGTTGCCGACCCGCAGGAGTCTGGACAAGCCCTTGCCGGCATCCGTTCGACGCAGGGCTGCCTTGATCCGGGCCAGAAGCTCACGAATGCTGAAAGGCTTTGTAATGTAGTCGTCGGCACCGACCTCTAGCCCCCGAACGACGTCGATCTCCTGGCTTTTGGCGGTGAGCATGAGGACAGGGATCATGAACCCGGCCTCACGAATGCGGCGGCAGACCTCCAGACCATCCATCTTCGGCATCATGATGTCGAGCAGAACAAGATCGGGGCTCTGCCGCATCGCCACGTCGAGGGCGGCCTCTCCATCCTCGGCGATGAGGACTTCGTAGCCCTCGAACTGGAGATTGTCGCGCAATCCCATGACCATGTCCGCTTCGTCGTCTGCGACGAGAATCCTTGCCATAACTTGTTTCCTCCGCCCGACGGCTCCGGCTCAGGCCTTTTGACCCGGCTCCTCCGGTTGTGGCTTGGTCGGAACCGCCTGATCGCTCGAAGGGGTCCGTTGTTCCATAGCGGGTAAGAATACTCGAAAAGTGCTGCCTTTGACCAGTCGCGATTCCACATCCAGCAATCCGTTATGAGTGTCGACAATGTGTTTGACGAGCGACAGCCCCATCCCCGCCCCGCCCTCCTCTCGAACACGGGGGTCCGAGGCCCGGAAAAAGCCGTCGAACAGGTGCGCCCGATCCTCAGGCCGAATCCCGATTCCCCGATCATGCACGGATATCAGAACGCCGCGCTTGCCGCGGCGGGTGTCCTCCGACACGTCGATGTGGAGGTAGCGTTCCTCGCGGGAGTATTTGATCGCGTTGTTGATCAGGTTGATCAGCGCCTGGGCGATCGCGCCGCGGTCCGCCCGAACTGACGGGAGGGACTCCGCAACGCTCAGCTGATGCTCGAAGCCGGCGTGGTCGAGCTGCGCCTGATATGCCTCGTAGGTTTCCCGGACCACGTCTACAACGTCGGTCTCCTCCAGAACGTACTCCTTTCGCCCGGCCTCTATCCGGGCGAAATCGAGGATGTTGTCGATCAGACCGGCAAGGCGTGTGCTCTCCCTGATGATGATCTCGTAGTACTCCTGTCGCTTCGATTCCGAGGATATGCGACCGGCCTGAAGTGTCTCACCGAACAGCCGTATGAGGGCGAGTGGGGTCTTGAGTTCGTGCGACACATCGGCCACGAAGTTGGCCTTCAGCTCCGCCAGCGCCATCTCTCGCCTGAGAACCCGGACGAGCACCCACATCGCGATCAGCAAGGTGGCAAGCGCCAAGACTGTCAGTGCCAGATGGACAAGCGTCTGTCCGATTACAGCCTGCTTCTGCTGCCTGATGAATGCCTCGGTCGGCTGAATCGCCCAGAAACGCATTGCGCTGAACAGCTGCTGGGACCAGGGGTTGTCCCGTTCATCCGGGCGGATGTTCACCAACTCCAAATCGCCTCCGGTCGGCAGAAGCTCCTCGACAAGATGCGTCTTGAGACGGTCGAGGTCCAGGTTGGCAACGACCAGGATAGGCCGACCAACCACGTCTTTCGCTGACGCACACGCGAGGACGACCGTGGTTCCCTCAACGTTGCCGTAGATGAGCTCTGGGCGGCTGTCGGGAAGGGAGGGTGTGTGTTCCAAGCGGGTCTTGAGGCTTGGCTCGGCAAACTCCTTCAAGCCCTTTACACCGTACAACGGAGATGCCACCACCCCCAGCGTCTTGCCGTCCCACGTGAAGAGCCCGTCCATCCAGACAGGAAACCGCCCATGTGGCTCCCATCCTTCCTTCGATCCGGTGCGAACGAAACCGGCAACATCCTGGAGTCCGGACATCAACTCCCGCTCGAACTGGATGAGAGCGGCGTCCGCGATGCTGCGTGCGCGGACCTCCATCGGTGCCATCAGGCGGAACGCAAGTGACCGGGCTTGCTGGAGGGCCTGGACGATCCCGGCTACAGCCAGCCCGAGAGCCAACACGACCATCCAGAGGGCCGCGATTCGCCAGACCAGTCGTCGACGCCGACGATGTGGATCGATAAGGGGCATATGTTCCCGGTGTGAGCCGGAACGGCACTACGGTGTCGCCGCGCCGCCGAACCGGCACTACGGTTTCGTCGCGCCGGGCGTCTTACCCAT
>JAUXGE010000269.1 GCA_030622435.1 Planctomycetota bacterium | reverse complement strand
GTCAGGAAAAGTGCGAAGCAGCACGAGATTGTCGGCGCAATGGATGACCCGGGTTTCGACATTACCTGGTGTCCCGTCAGGCTCGGTGGCGCGCCGGGTGATCTGTGAAGACTCGCTGGCCATAATGGGAGCGTATCGGGCGCCGGACCCGCCTGTCAATTCTCCGTCGCGCGATCCGGGTGATCGCCTCACCCCGCCGGCATGCACCGCCCCGGCGTGGTCAGGGTGTGCAGGGTGGCGGACCTGGAACAAAGGGATAGTCAAACCCGCGGAATGCATCGAGAACGAAGGTGACGTCCGAGATGTTGACCAACCCGTCCGGTGTGCCCGGCTCCACATCCGCCCTTGCCTTGCCCGGTGCACCGTCGAGGTTTTTGAACTTGTCCAACACCGCCGTAACGTCGGTCGAGACGTCAACCTGACCGTCCGGTGCGCCGCAAGGCGTAGTCGCACAGTCCTTCACGAGGTCACCCCACCGGCTCGTCGTGAGCGACAGTGGAGAAGAGTAGATCCCTCCATCTCCCTGAACAACCGTCTGAACCTCGTACGAGCCTTCCGGAACGACGTATTCGTGGTACACGTGAACGGTTCCGTACGTGCCCCAATCCGCATAGTACGGCTCGCACTGAAGTGTCGCCGTGGTGAAAGTCAAGCTCCCCATTCCGGGGGCGTCGCCGCAGCCCTCCGGGGGCGGCGACGTCTGACCGGCGTTCTCGCACAACTCCTGTGGCTCACCAACCCAGACGGCCTGCCCGTTGGCGACATCATGGGGTGCGGGAAGGTCAACCAGAGTAACACGCAACGCAGTGGGCTCGCCAAGGTCGCGGGGGACGAAGCTCAAAAACCGAGGCTTGCCGAAATGAGGTGATTCCAGGGTCGGTGGCCCCAAGGCTTCACATTCGTCGGGAACGCCGTTGCCGTTCGCATCGGTGGTTGTACCCGCGGCAATCTCCTCACTGTCAGGTATGTCGTTCTCGTTGCAGTCGCTGATCCAACCGGAGAGAAACAGCATCGCCGGCGTGATCTCCTGGCACGTCGGAAGAATCTCCGTCGTGGGCATGAGGTGACTGTAGCCCAACTCGTAGGCGAACCCCCACAGGCCCAGCTCGCCGTAGCTGTAGTCCACGGACCCACCCATGACTGGGTAGATCGTGGTGTAGACCGGCCCCCGCCGGTCGTAGTCCGAACCGCGTAAAGCGTAGATCCGCTCGGCCATTTCATCGCCCAGGTACTCGAACGTCGGGTTGTCGTCGCACAACTCGGCCGTGTACCCATAAGGCCACAGGATCATTCGGCCATGAGTGTGGAAATCAACGTGCACACGGACGTTCGCGTGGTCGATCAGGAAATCGCGCACGGCTGCCGTCTCCGGCTGAGAGAAAGCATCTGGGTATCCCCCCGCGCCGCCCCAATTCCGGTTCAGATCCTCCCCGTTCGCATTGTACCGGGTTCCGGCCTCGTAGCCGTCCGGGTTCATGATCGGCATGAGGAACCACTCGACGTTGTCGACTAGTGCCTGAACATCCGGATCGCTGTCGTAGTGCGTGAGGATGTACTCGGCCAGGTAAGTAATGACACACGTCCCCATAACCTCGTTGCCGTGCTGGCCTCCGTGGTAGAGGACTCCGGGTTTGTCGGTGCCCGGGCCGGTGATCCGGATGGCCCTGAGCGCACGCCCCTGCACCGACAAGCCAATGTTGACCACCTCGGCGAGATCGGGATAGGCCGCGACCAGATCATTCAGGAACGCGATATGTTCTCCGTACGACTGGTACGCATCGAAGAAGTCCCTGGTGTCCGGTCCCGCAAAGAGTTCGTCGATGCGGCGCTGAAGGTCCTCGATTTCGATCACGTAATCCAGACCCGCAGCATCCAGTGCCAGCCGCTGTGCAGGCGACACACGCACCTCGACAATCCCGATACCGGCGACCTCGGACCAGATCTCGAAGTCGGTACTTGCGCGATCCAGGGCCTCGAGAGCTTCGAGTTGAGCCACGTCCTCGATAGTGACCCGGACAACCTGATGCCCGTCCAAACCCTCGGGCCGGCCTTGAGCTGAAGGCACACTCGCCGCAGCGGCAAGCGTCACCAGACCCAGACAAAAGGTGGACCTTCGAAAGCGTGTCATATCTACTCCCCAGTCAGAGAAATCGGATCCGCAGCAACCGCAAAAAAGTCACGTAGACATCCTCGAAAGCCCGACCATCCCACACCCCGGACTTCAGCGGGCTACAGGCACAGTGTACGGGATTCGCCAGTGGATTACAAGGCGAACAAGCAACATGGCATGGAACGGGGTACAGACAAGTTTTGGCACAGGATCAAATATCCAAGCATTGCCGAGTATATGACCGTGCGCGACTCGGCTATATGACCGCGCGCGACGCGTCTATACGACCGTGCGCGACGCGTCTATACTACCGCACGCAACTCGGCTATACGACCGTGTGCGACTCGGCACCGCGCGGGAATACACCGGCGTACAGGAATAGGGCGCCGCGCTGGAATACGCCGAAGGCGTTTCGGCCTCCAGCCCAGGGTTGCCGCGAAGCGGCTACCCTGGGATCATGGTCGACAGATGAGAGAACAACCCCAACGGGGTTGCGCCATGGTGACGATATCCTACGCCTCAATCGCTGTCCGCAGTCTATGTCCATTTGACCTTCTCCACTAAGGAGCGTCTGGTATTCCTTCGGGACGGGGCGGTGCGCGATGCGTTACACCCCTACTTGGGGGCCATCAGCAGGCGGCTCGAGTGCCCTCCGATCAGAATCGGCGGAGGGGAAGACCACGTGCATGTTCTTGCCCGCCTGGGACGGACGACCACACAGGCCGATTGGGTAAAGGAAGTCAAACGTGTGTCGAGTCTCTGGATGAAGGAGCAGGGTCCCGAGTACGTAGAGGTTTCAGTGGCAGGGAGGATATGCGTGCTTCTCAGTAAGCCAGTCCAACCTGCTGCAGGTCGAAGAGTACATTGACCGGCAGGAGGAGCATCATCGCAACATTACGTTCCAAGATGAACTGAGGGAGCTGCTGCACAAGCACCACATTGAGTTTGACGAGCGGTTCGTTTGGGACTGAGAACTTGTAAGAGTTTTATTTCCGGAATTCGGTGACCCCCGGACTTCCATGCACGGATACCTCCGGCCTTACCGGAAGCAATTTCCTTACGAGTTCTAAAGCAAGCAGGCTACGTACTTGTCATTGGATTTCGGCATCCGCTGGGCGCGACCCCGATGGGGTCGAACTGGAAAACCAATATTCACGTTCCCAGGGTAGCCGCTTCGCTGCAACCCTGGGCTGTGGGACGAAACGCCTTCGGTATATGTAACTGACACTGACGCCGGCGTTTCCCGGTTGTCCCCGGCGCCGAATCGCGGACAAGTGTTAAGGAATACGCTCACCGAGCCGAATTCGGCCGTGCCCGAATAGGCGTTCCCCTCGCCGTACGCGAGTAGCACCAAAGCCGACGTCACCGCGCCGCCGGTGATGTCTCCGCTCCCGTCGCCCGCTACGAGGAACCAAACGAAGTCAACGTCCCCGGTGACGTCCACGGAGCCGGTGAATTCCTGGAGGGTCATGTACCCGTAGGCATTCCCACCGATACTGAGCGACCCGCTGATGTCGTCGGCTTCAATGTAATAAGCCGCAAGGAAATCGTCGGTGACGGTCATAGTGCCGGTCACCTCGTCCACGTCGACGTTGCCCGACAGGTTCCCGCCGATCCACAGGGTTGAAATAGTGGCGGCCGTGATGTCGCCCTCGGCATTCCCGCCGATCGTCAGTGACAGGACTCCACCGGAGCCACCAGAGGTCTCCTGGAGCGTCAGATCTCCGGTCAGGTTCCCGGAGATTATGGAGCCTGATGCGATGGAGGAGTAATGGTCGCCGCGTGGTGTCATGACCATGGAGCTGACGTTGGCCGCCCCGGCGTTGGCCCCATTGGCGATCTTGACGACGTAGTTTTCTTCGTCGCTGGTCGTCATGGCACCGATGTTGGCCGCCACCTGCGTGCTGATCACCTCGGAGTAGATGATCCACTCGTCATCGCCGGTCATCAACACAACGGTGGGCGCGTCAGAGCATCCCTGACACCCGTAATTGACCTCGAAGTCCTCGTCCTCCTCCGGCGGATCCTGTTCGCTCCATTCCACGCAAACATGCTTCGTACTCCCGGAGTTCTCTACGCAGACCGGATCGGCAAGCGATCGGCCGGCCCAAAGACCGGTAACACCAATGGTAATGATCGTAACGAACGCAACGTCTCTTTTGAGTATTCTGTTCACTTTGCATCTCCTTTGGGCTATAATGTCCATGTAACTTATTACTTGCCGATCTCCCGCTACGTTGCGAGAGTTCTCTGGTTGTCGTGCAGGGGGTCATCGATGCTCTTCCGATGCTTGGCGGCGCTCGTGCTCTTGTGTGGGGTGCGAGGTTTAGCCGATGTTGTGTCATATGAGTGTGGTTCCCTTCCGACGGAAGCAGGTTGGTACGTCGGGCAGAACTGGTGCAACACCGAAGAGTGGGTGGCTAACGGGTACTTCTTTCAGCGTGTTGAGTTCTGCGAAGGCTACGATCCACCCGCAGGTCAACGGTCGAGTTACAAGCACTCGTTGGCAGACTTCATAGGTACGGCAGCGTTCTTCGTGGAGTGGCGCGTCGAAACGACAGGAGTACGGTCCGAACTTCCCTTCACGGCTCCCGCGTCCCTCGTGTCGACCAATGGTGGTGGCGTCAGCTATCACTTCACCATCTCGGCTGATCAGGTCCGGTTCATCCGTGACATCCCCGACTTCCCGATCCTCTGGCCGGAGATAGACCCCGGCGTGCCCCACACGTACCGCGTCGAGCAGTACGGTGTCGATTTGTATGTCGTCTACATTGACGGCGAAGTCCTCGATTCCGGGATTCCCGAGGGGCCGCATCCTGCCTACGACCCCCGGATCAGCATGCGTGCGAAGGCCGAGTTTGTCGAAAGCACCACGGTCTGGGATTACATCCGCTGGGGCCACATTCCGATCGACGGCAGCGGGGATTTCGACAGCGACGACGACGTCGACGGGCAGGACTTCTACTTCTTCCACGAGTGCCTGAGCAACGACCGGCCGGGGATCAACGGCGGACCCGATCAGGACGCCGGACCCGGCTGCCGCTTCGCCGACTTCGATGACGACACCGACGTCGACCTCCGCGACTTTGCGACTTTCCAAAACGCCTTCACTGGAGGTGACTAACGGTGTCCGCGCGATTGGGCATCGCAATCGCGATCGTGCTCGTGCTTGGCGTACGAACGTTTGGGGCTGTGTACTCATACGAATGTGACTCCCTGCCGGAGGAAACTGGTTGGACGCTGCTTGAGAGGTGGTGCGAACCAGAAGAGTGGATTGCCGACGGGCGCTTCTACCAACGGATGCAGTTCTGTCCCGGATATGACCCGCCCGCCGGTCAGGCCGTATTCTACGGGCGCTCTCTCGGTTCCTTCGTTGGAAGCGAGCGGTTTTTCGTGGAATGGCGGATCCAGACTGACGGACACAGGTCGGAAATCCCGTTTGGAGCTCCTGCCGTGTTCAGCGCATGGAGTAGCGGCTCGGTCGATTACCGCTTCGCCATCGCCAGCGACCAAGCCCGGTTTGTGCGTGACAACCGGTTGCCAATCGTCTGGGTCGAGTTTCCTCCCATCGCGCCGCACACGTTCCGGTTGGAGATGTCTGGGAGCGACTTGTACAGGCTGTACGTCGACGGTGTCGTAGTTGACTCGGGCACTCCTGAGGGTCCTTACCCATCTTCCACGCCTGCGGTCAACATCGGCGCAGCAGCCCAGTTCGTTGAGAGCACGACTATCTGGGACTACATCCGCTGGGGCGATATTCCGTTCGATGGCAGCGGGGATTTCGACAGCGATGACGATATCGACGGGCGGGACTTCTACTTCTTTCACGAGTGCCTGAGCAACCACCGGCTGGGCATCAACGGCGGACCCGATCAGGACGCCGGGCCCGGCTGCCGCTTCGCCGACTTCGACGACGACACCGACGTCGACCTCCTCGACTTCGCCGAGTTCCAACTTATGTTCACCGGCGGAGAATGACATTGCGCTCTCTGGTTCCGATCGGCATCATGTTCCTGCACTGTCCGCGCGCGATAGGGGCGTCTATTCTCATTAACGCAAACGGTTCTACTCGCGCTTAGTCGATCTGCTCGTGACTTGGACGCAGAAAGTTGACATTCGCACGCCACGTGCCGGTATGCGGGGCTTCATGGGTTGTCTGGGTAAGTTGTGAGTTGTCTCGATGGGGACCATATGGGAGTGTGGGGTATTATGAAGTCATTGTCGGGTCTTCGCCATAATCGCCCTCGACAAATGGCATCTCTGTACCTCCGGACTGGACGCCGGAGAATGTGGCCGTGCCGTCAAATGGATCGTACCGCTGAGCGGGACGTGTAGTGTTTCAACGAGAGCGCCACTGCCCACGGAGGAGAATATGACCGCCCCCGACTCGCCTGTATGACCGTACGTGTCTCGACTAAGCGACCGTGCGCAACTCGACTACAGGGCTGTGCCCGACACGACTATAGGGCTGTCCGCGAATCGACGACGCGACCGTGCGCGACTCCGTGCCGCGCGGGAATACGCC
>JAUXGE010000345.1 GCA_030622435.1 Planctomycetota bacterium | reverse complement strand
ATTCTGCTGCACAATCCGCAGAACCACTCAATAGTATATCGACTCCTGCCGCCGTGTCAACCACCGCCCACGCACGACCCCACACTTTTTCCCTCAACGACCTTGGTGTTCAGCCGGAAATTCACATCCCTGCGGGTCGCGCGGCTCGGCTGGCCGTCGGCGGGCCTAAGGCACAAACCGATGCTAACGGCATTCCACATGCCGAACAAGGGGTAAACTGAAAAAAATGCCGTAAACTCTTAAATGAAAAGATGTTGCCGGCTTTCTTCACCCCGCGAGCCCGGTTCACATGCCTCACCCGGGCATGGCGTGCTCATCCGATAAGGACAACCCCGCAATTGAAGCTGATGCCTCTTCCCTACGACGTCCACCGGCATCCTCCTGCACCCACCGACACCCGCCCGGGTGCCCCTCGGCAGTGTCCAGGCATCGGTGCCTCCGCGTCACGGGGGATTCTACTTCCGGCGAGCCTCCCACCTTTCGATATGCCTTTGGGTATGACGATCGGCAACGTAATGGATTGGGGCCAAGCACAATGAATCCACTCAAAATCGGCAACGTCGTTCGCGTCGAAACGGGGCGCATCGAGGTGCTCATCACAGTGACCGACCTGAACCTGGTCCACGACGATCGAACTTACCGCATCGGACAGCTCGGATCGTACGTGACAATCCCCATGGATGATCGGACCCTGGTCGGGTTCGTTATGGGGACCGGGCGCCAGGAGGTTACCGTTGTCGACGTGGAGCCGCAGCTGCTCATGCAGGTCCAACTGCTCGGCGAGGTCAAGGCCGGGCGGTTCACCCGCGGCGTCAACGACTACCCTATCGTCGGCGACGATGTCTGGGTCGCTGTGCTCGCCGACTTCGAAGCGATCTTCGGCAGCTTCGATCAGCTACTCTCCGGCTCGAAACACCCGCAGAGCTTCTCGCTCGGGCGGTTCGCCTACAACACCGATTTCGAGGTCAAGGTCCTCGGCTCCGAGTTCTTCTCGAAACACGTCGCCATTCTCGGTAACAGCGGGGGTGGAAAGAGCTGCACGACGGCACGGATCCTCCAGGAAGTGCTGGATCTGCAGCAGTCGCAGGTCGTGCTGTTCGACCTGCACGGCGAATACCGCGCAGCGTTTTCCGATGACGATGGGCAACTAAACGCCAACGTTACGTATCTGGGCTCCGATGATCTCGTGATCCCCTACTGGCTGCTAAAGTACGAAGAGATCGAGGCGCTCTTCGTCGACCGGTCGAACCCGATCAACGTCAGTACGCAGATCTCCTTCCTTCGAACGGCACTGCTGGAGTTCAAGCAGGAGGCGGCCGCGGCGATGGGGCTGACTGAGTCGCTCACGCTCGACACTCCGATCTACTTCTCGCTCGAGCGGCTCAAGGTGTACGCGGAGAACCTGAACGAAGCGCGATTCGTGCTCAACGACGATCGCTTGGCGTTCAGCCAGCTCGCCCTGCGGTCCATGACTCCGGTCGAACAACAGAAGCTGATGCGGGAGAGTCGATGCCAGTTCAACCGCGGGAACCCGGAGGGCGAGACGCCGCACCCACTGTACTTCGGCAAGCTGCTCGGCTTCGTCGATCAGCTCGACACCAAGTTCAACGACCGGCGCTACCAGTTCCTGCTTAGGCCCATCGAGCACGGGCTGAGATCGCCCTACTTTCGTGATTACCTGCAAGACCTCGAGGGATCCGAGAAGACGTCCGGCCTGATGAACCATCTGATCAAACTGTTGACCGGCCGGATGGAACCTCGCAGCAATCTCACGATCATCGACATGTCAGGTATTCCGTTCGAGATCGTCGATATCACGGTCGCGGTCCTGACGCGGCTTCTGTTCGATCTGAACTTCTGGACGCCCCACGACCAGCGTCACCCGATGGTGCTGCTCTTCGAGGAAGCCCACAACTACATACCGCGGACCGAACGCGTCGGGCGGAACTTCGCGAGGATGGCGGTCGAGCGCGTAGCCAAGGAAGGCCGCAAGTACGGCATCAGCGCAATGATCATCTCCCAAAGACCGTCCGAGCTGTCCGACACCGTCGTGGCACAGTGCAACAGCTTCGTCGTGATGCGACTGAGCAACCCGGAGGATCAGCACTACGTATCCAAAGTCGTCGGGGATCACTACGCTGGCGTCATCGGTATGCTGCCCGTGCTCAGACCAGGGGAGGCGTTCGTGATCGGCGACAGCGTCCTGATGCCCATGCGTACCCTGGTCACGATGCCCAACCCCGCCCCGCAAAGCGGCAACGCAGACTTCTTCAAACAATGGGCCTCCGCAGAACTGAACAGCGACCTGGACGATATCATCGACCACTGGCGGCGGCAGGAGCGGGAGGGAGACGACGCGGAAGAGGGGAATGGGGACGAGGAAACGGAGGCGACCGAGCCGCAGCCTGCAGAGAAAGCGAAACCCGTAGGCATGCCCCTACCGCCCGGCATGCCGCTGCGGCCAAAGATCCCGGTCTCGCCCGGCCGACGATGGCTGGGCGGGTAGGACACACCGCTCGGGTGACGGTTGCCTGACACGCCTTGACCAAACCGGTCCGGCGGACGCCTGAGCAGTACCCACATATCACTTTGCGCATACTCGAGAGCCCCTGCGCCTTGCCGTAGCCGAAGCTGCTGACTACGATCATTGGATCGATGGAGTGGGCGAAGGCGATCGCCTTTCGGTATCCACGTCCAGTACGTGGGACCGGGGGGAGGAAAGTCCGAACTGGGCAGGGCACGGTGGTTGGTAACGCCAACCCGGCGCGAGCCGAGGGAAAGTGCCACAGAAACGACACCGCCTGCGAAACGTCGAAACGCCAAAGCGTCAAAACGTCGAAATGAAAGTTTCGCGTTGCCGACCTTTGGAGTTCTCTACGTCTCGTCGGTAAGGGTGAAATGGTGCGGTAAGAGCGCACCGCGCGGCCGGTGACGGTCGCGGCAGGGTAAACCCCACCGCCAGCAAGCCCAAATAGGCGGCGAGAGGCGGCCCGTCTCCGTGAATGACGAATGTCGAGTGGTGAATTCTGAAGTCGCTAATCGCCATTCTGAATTCCTAAGCCGCGGGTAGGGTGCTCGAGCCGACGGGTGACCGTCGGCCCAGATGAATGATCGCCCACGCGCAGGGCTATTACCGGTCGTGCTACGCCGGTCAACGGTTCTACGCCGGACAGGATTCGGCTTACCCGCCCACTCCGTCGATTGTTGATTGGGGATTGGGGATTGGAGATTGCGGATTGGGGACTGCGGATTGGAGCTGGTTCCGGTGACGCAGATTTGCGGGCGTCCTGGTCAGTTTTCCACAGCCGGGGGCGGCTGTGCTACATGCAGGCCGGTCGCTATCGGGATTCGAAGATGGCGTACAATCGGGTGCGCCGCCTGGCGTTTCCCGCTTCCCGAGGTTTGTGCCATACACTTGTCGCACGGCACAGTCAACTCCGGTGGGAAGTTCGCCGGTTCCGACCGCCGGGGCGTCGTTCTCTTCTCTTGATCGTTGGTTCTCACTGGAGCGTGCCTCGGCACGGCGGTTCTCGGCGAGAACTTTGGCCAGGGTCACGAGTTCGTCGGTGGGGATCTCATCTTCGTTCGTGGCAAGTCGCTCGTAGACCAGACCGACAAGCATGAGATATGCCCGGCGATCCCAAAGGTCCGGGCTGCAATCGGCCAGACGCCCGAACGTCTGATCGAGCAGAGCTGCCACCGACTCCTGCCGCCGACGGTGCGCACGCATGTCCACGTCGGACGTATCCTCGGGAAGAGGTTCGGATTCAGTCCGTGCCGTTTTGCGTCGCGTGGGAGACCTGCGGCTGCGCTTCGTTGATGTCGCGCCTTTGTCGCTCATTATTCCTCCAGCGCCGGGTCCTGGATACAACGGTCGGCCAGCTCGATTCCTGACGTGGTCAGGCGAAACCAGCGACGCCGCCAAGGTGTCATGCCGTTGTCCTTGTCCGGCTCGGGGAGGACACGTTCGACGTAACCCTTCTCGCCGAGGTAATGCAGGTCACGCTTCAGGTGGTCGAACTCCAGCGCCGGGAAAAGAACCAGAAGGCTACGCATAAGATGGTGAGCTTGCAGCGCGGCCGGATAGATCACTCGCAACGCCACGAGCGTCTCGTTTCGGATTCGCTTGATTTCCCTCGTATTTCTTCCATTGGCCATCAGTGGTTTCCCTTGTCACTGAACTCGGACCGCAAACCGGACGCTGCCGGGACCGGATGTGCGGTCGCTCCCTCTTCTTGCTGCAGCGGTCTCGGAGGCTGAAACAGGCAAAGGGTCTGCACGGTTGTTTCCATCCGGACCGCCGCTTCGTTCAACTGCTCCAACGATCGCCTTGCGAGCATGCACTCGCGCAGCCATTCCTCCTTGGTCGTGTAATCACGCTCGAAATCCACAAGCGTCCTGCGCAACTCCGCCAATGCAGTTTCAGAGGTCTCTACCCGACGCGCGAGGTCCGCGTGCCGCGAAATCTGATGTTCCCGCAACGACCGCAGATAGAAAGTGATCACGGTGAGAGGGACCGCCACAAGCGGAGTCAGGATTGTCAGGAGTGTTCCGGCGAATTCCACATTCGTGCTCCCGTCTGTCATCGGGGTATGTCGGGTCAGGGGCCAGCCGGCCGGTGTGCCACTGTTCTGTGAACAGTGCCTTCTGCTTCAACGGCGTTGTTCGCTTTCACTGCTGACACAGCAGAGGCACGCCACATTCGGCCGACAGGGGTTCGGACGCTACGTTGTTGTGGTGCGTCTGGGATGCACCCTACAGCTGGTTCATGTCGCGCGCATTCTGGCTACGAGTCCGTCCCCCACCCATACCGGCGACGCGACTACACGACTGTCCGACCCGTCTGAGCGCCGGAATGGATGGGGCACCAACCACGCCACATTCGGCCGACAGGGGTTCGGACGCTACGTTGTTGTGGTGCGTCTGGGATGCACCCTACAGCTGGTTCATGT
>JAUXGE010000090.1 GCA_030622435.1 Planctomycetota bacterium | reverse complement strand
TGCTGTGTAATCCGTAATCACGCCTGTGGCCTTCTCCCATCGTTCCCGATCGACGACCGTCACCGTCTTCTTTTCGTGGTCGTAGAAATACACCTTTTCGCGCAATGTCTTCGAAAGGAGCAGATCCCTGCTATCCTCACTGGGTTTGCGCACGCGCAGCTCGACCAGACGGTGGGTTTTCGGAACGTCGAAACACTGCATCTCGATCTTTGGCCCACTCTCGTCGGTACTTGGCGGGCTACACCCGATGACAAGCAATAACAACAGGTTTGCGACAGTCATGGTTATTCCCTCACAGATCTTTCGGCAGGTCTACGCTCCGCTGTCGCGGAGGAACGACCTGCCCTACCTATCCTGACCGATCAGGGCCGCACCGAGCGCACCGGTGCATTGTGGATGGTCGGGGACGAGGACCTTCCTGCCAAGGGCCTCCGAGACCAAGTCCACGATCACGGGGTTGTATGCCACGACGCCACCGGTCATCACGATGTCGCCCTCCAGCGGGTCCATCTCCACGATGCGCATGACGACGGATCGGAAAGCCGCTTTGACGATCTCCGGCAGCGGCGTCCCCTCGGCGATCAGCTTCAGCAGCTCCGTCTTGGCGAAGACCGTGCAGAACGAACCCAGTTTGACGTCGCCGGTCGCCTGGGCCGCCAGGCCGTTGAGCGAAGACAGCGGCGTATCAAGCGAATTGGCGATCTCTTCGAGAAACGCACCCGTGCCGGCCGCACACTTGCGGTTCATCTTGAAGTTGCGGCGGTCGCCCGAGGCCTCGACGACGATGACCTTGTTGTCCTGCCCGCCGATGTCCACGATCGTGATCGCGCGGGGGAATCCGGCGTAACAACCCCGGGCGTGACAGGTGATTTCGGTAACGGCGGACGTGGCGAAGGGCACGCTGCGCCGGCCGTAGCCCGTGGTGACGACATGTTCGATGTCACCGGTGGCAAGTCCCGCCTTGGTTACGATGTCATCCCGGCATGCGGTCGCCGCAGCTGCGAAGTCCGCGCCTGATCGTTGGATGGAGCGTGCGCGTACGACCTCGCCCTCCAGCAGGACGGCCTTGGCGGCCGAGGCCCCGACATCCAAACCGAGTGAGAAACGGTCAGCCATGAACGCTTGCTCCCTTCGTCATGTCCGTTGCGCGGGAGAACATGCCCGCGCCTCCCGGCAAGCCGGGAGGTCTTGGGCATGGCACCCGGCGGACGTCCGCGCGTGCTGAAGCACGCGGCTCAGATAATCGCAGAGCTTGTGAAACACGGTACTTACGCAAGCTGCTCGACGAAGGCCTCGATCTGCGTCTTGGCCTGTTCGTCAGAGTAGCACCTCAGATCGTTCAGGTCCCCCGCGATCGTAATCGACGGCACGCCCAGCCGTTCCTGAAGCCGCTGCGCCATGCCGTATCGACAGTTCGTGTTGGCCGGACACGTCTTGGAATCGTGGAAGACGATGCCGTCGACACTGAACGTCTTGACCATCTCCTCGAGGTATTTTTCCTTGTGCGGATCTGACCGCACGATGAACAGCTCGGTATACGCCCGGGCCATCGACCGGAACGGATCGTCGCCGTCCAGCGCCGTGAAGACCCACGAGTTCGCGTACGTGCTGGCCACCAGACAGGTCCGAAGCTCCAGGAACAGCATGGCCAGATCGCGCAGGCGACCCCAGATCGGCATGCCCTCCCAATACAGCCGGAGACGTTCGCCCTCGACGGCGGCGACCTTGTCATCGATACGAGCCTTCAGCTCCGCCAGCAGCTCGCGGTAGTAGTCGATGGCGGTCTGGGTCCCGCGCATCACGACGGCCGGGGCCATGTGAATCGTACTGTCGAAGAACGTGATTGGTGACGGCCTGGTTGCAGCGGTCTCCAATACCTCTTTCCAGAGGTCCGAACACTCACGCGACAACCGGACGGTCTCTCGAAGCCGGTCGATGTCGAGCTTTTGACCGCTGACTTCTTCGAGAGCAGGCACCATCGCCTCGAACTGGCCCGCAATGCCTGCGACATGCACGTCCGTGACTTCACCGACGCCCTTGTAGCACTCGACGCCCAGGACCGGCTTCGACCAGCGTCGCCCATACCAGGCGAGCCAGTCCTGAACCTCACGGCATTGGTTCGTATTGAAAACCAAGACGTCCGGTTCGGGGATCGCTTCGATTCCCTTGTAGGCATCACGCAGAGGGGTTCGCTTCTGCAGAAAAGCGCCGATGTCGCTCGTCAGGTAGGAGCAGATGTCGGGGGAATAGCCGATCGCGTTGGCGGCCGGGATGGTCTCCGTGGCCATTCGCGTAGCACCGAGCATGGCCCCGTGATTCTCAGGGAAGTACACGAGGAACCCCATCGCCCGCAACAATTCCGCCGGGCCGACGCTCGTGCACCAGGCCACCTTCGGATGCCCTTCCTTTACCGCCCGGTCAAGCTCGTAGAAGTGGTCGGCCATCAGCTTGCGCATCGTCTTGGACGCGGCAATTTTCCTGATCTCGCTTTTCTTCGCATCTGCCATCAACGGATCTCCAGCATCTATACGGAGCTTTCTGACACTCCGAGACTCTTTGGTTGACGGGTGCCACCAAGCCGGACACCGTCGGGCGCGGGCATGCTGGTGTCACGGACGCATGACTGCGTTTCGCCCAGCCGTGCCACCCGCCGCGGGTCGGAGTACGAGCCGAACCACGAAGCGCTCATCGAGTGTGAATGACCCTCGTCCCGGCCACGCGGTCGCCGAAACGCGCCCGTTCCGGTGAAGACGCGATAAGCACGATCCCGAGTATATTCAAAGCCGGCAGCGTGTCGACGATGCGCAGCACGTTCCTCAAAAGCCCCCCGAGCAAGCCGGGAACGCGCCCGTCCGGTGTGACCACACGCAGCCCCATCAGTCGTTTGCCCACAGTGGCCCCGACTGCGCCCTCGAGTACCACGAAGTAGACGAAGATGATGCTGAGGAACGCAAGACACAGAGGGTCGGTGATGAACCAGCCGTAGACCCACTCGTGATCACCGGCGCTCATCATCCACACCCCCTTGACCAGTCGCGTGATGGGAAAGAAGAAGAGGCAGAACAGCGCGGTGTCCAGGACCAGCGCCAGGAATCGAGGCCATAGCCCGGCGTAGCTTGTTTCCGACATGGCGTCATCTCCAGAATCAACGAGGCCCACAGCAATGTCACACAGATTGTAGCGGCCGACCCCCGTGTCGGCCGTCGGATCTCACGACCTTCGTTTGCACGCACTGCTGACACAGTGGTGGCACACCCATCGTAGCGGCCTGCGCCCCGCCGCTGCCAAACCGAGCCGCGACCGTGAGGGAGCGGTCGCGATGTCTCGAACGGCCGGCGGGGACGCCTCCGTTCAAGAACATGCCCGCGCTGCGCTTGGGCATGGCACCCACGCTCCCTTGTTGTGCCGTGTGTTTGGCACACGCAATATGCACATAGGCACTGCTGACACATCAGTGGCACACCCATCGTAGCGTCAGGTATCTCGGCGTCTGTCGATGTCGGGTGCCATGGCCAAGATCCGGCGAAGCCGGGCGCGGCCATGTGTTCGGTCGAAGAATCAGGCTCGCCATGGTACTTCGATCGTTCCTGGTCAGTGCTACGCAATCTGACACAAAACACGAAAAGGAAAACGGATCTAGTCCGCGCTACCCTCGACATTGGCCACCGGTCCCTCGACGACCTTGCGATGATCCGTGCGGCGGACGCTGATCAGTTCCCCCGCAATACTCACAGCCAGTTCCTCGGGAGTGACCGCTTTGATGGGCAGCCCAATGGGCGAGTGCACGCGATCGAGCTTCTCCGCCGACGCGCCGGCCTGCCGCAGGTTGTCGAAGATGACCTTGATCTTGCGCCGGCTCCCGATCATGCCGATGTACTTCGCCGGCGAATCGAGGACGGCGGCGAGCGCTTGCTGATCATGATCGTGGCCCCGCGTAACAATAACGACATACGTGCTCGCGTCGACCGGCCACCCTCGCAGTGACTCGGCGATGTCACCCACAATCGGCTCGACAGGTGGTGGGAGTAGCTCCGAGTTGGCGAAGGCGTCGCGGTCGTCAATCACACTGACACGGAAGCCGAGTCCCGGCCCGATCATGGCCAGAGCCCGCCCGACGTGTCCGGCTCCCGCGATGACCAGCTTCGGCGCCGGTTCGAGGTTGACCCGGTATTCGACCGGACCGGCATCTGCGGCAACACGGACGGGCAACACGGCACGGTGACCGGTGCGCAGCAGATCGCACGCAACCCGCAACGGCTCGACCTGATCTTCATGCGAGAACACCGTGATGGCCACATCCATATGCCCTCCGCAAATGGGGCCTTCCCCGGAAGCGTAGTCATGCGTCAGATCAACCACGCACAAGCTGCCACAAACCCTGCACGCCGCATCGGGTGCCGTACCGGATGCCGCGCCCGAGCAGGATGCGCGGGCATGCTTCTCCTCGGTCGTCCGAGAGGGGGCCGACAGCATCGCCTGCGCTCGACGGACGACCTCGGCCTCACCGGCGCCACCGCCAACGGTTCCGGTGAGCAACCCTGCCTCATTCACACAGGCCATGGCGCCGGGCACCTGAGGCGCCGAGCCTCGTGCGGCTAACACAATGCACCAAGCCGCCCGCCGGCCGCCATGAACCTCTCGGACCGCAGCTCCCAGAATGTCACTCGAATCGCTCATCTCGACTGATGCTCTCCAAAGGTGAAGCCAATCGGAGCCGCGTGCTTAACGCCTGCGTCTCGGGTCGTCGTGAAACCAATGAAACACGGCACTTGAGGATACTCCCGGCCACGGGCGGACGCTACGGGCGTGCGTGAGCAACGGCACAGGCAAAGAACCCTTCGCCTCGCTCACCGAACCCGCGGTCCTCGGCGCTTGCCACACCCCGCACGGTCGAGGCTGACGGCAAACCTTTGCCTTTGGGGACACGGCGGGTAGTATGTTCTGGGCCGCCACGGCGAGACCCATGGCACCTGGGGGGTGTCTGAAACGCCGGGCGCCACATGTTCACGACCATCGGAGGCTCGCCATGTTTTGTTCGAACCGACCTGCGTTTGTCGGCCTGGCGGCGCCGGTCGTCCTGATCGTCCTTTTCGGTTGTTCCCCGTCACCCAAGGAACCGCGCGACGCCCGTGAGAGGGCAGGAGGTGAGCGTATGACACTGACCATCGAGAGTCCAGCCTTTCAGAACAATGCGGTCGTCCCTCGCAAGCACACGGGGGACGGGGCTGACTTCTCGCCCCCACTGACCTGGACCGGCGTTCCGACCGGCACTGTGGAACTCGCCCTGATCTGTGACGACCCGGATGCACCCACCCCGGAGCCCTGGGTGCACTGGGTGATTGCGAAAATTCCGGCCAGTGCGGTCGGTCTCCCGGAAGGCGTTCCGAGGACCGGCACGCTGGATACCCCGACCGGTGCAGTCCAGGGCGTCAGCTCGTGGCCCAGCGACAACCTCGGCTACCGTGGTCCGGCCCCGCCGCCCGGGCACGGGACGCATCACTACTATTTCAAGCTGTATGCGCTCGGCTCGGCGCTGCCCGTGTCAACGGGCCTGACCAAGGCGCAGTTGCTCACGGCCATGGAGGGGCACGTGCTCGCCCAAGCCGAGCTGATCGGCACGTACGAGCGCTGACGGCCGTGGGTCAGCGGGTCGTGCGTTGTCTGTAGGTGAGGCGTTGGGTTACGTTGCGGCCGTGATCCCAACGCTACAGGTGTGTGCAAATGGCCACGCCGACGGAAACACCGATTATACGAATCCCAATAATAGACTGCGCTCCCAATCAGGGCGGGTGCCCCATCCATTCCGGCGCTTGGATGCGTCGGACAATCGTATCGTCGCGTCGCCGGTATGGGTGGGGGACGGACTCGTATACAAGAGGCACGCGCTGTCAGTACATTGAGAAAGTGCATCGACCTTACTGTGGCACCGGTTTTCAATGGATGCAACCACGGGTTAAACCACCGTGTCACACTTCTTCAACACACGGCTATCAAAGATCGGTCCCCCACCCTTACGCCTCGAACGTCGGATAGTGTTTCAAATGCGCGGAGGGCGTAAGGACGGGGCACACAGCTCTAAAACGGCGCCGATTCATCCGCCGGGCCGAACGGTCGGGGTTCGACGTGAAGGTCTGCGAAGCGCGTGATCCGTTTGTCGAAGTGCAGCGTCACGGAGCCGGTGGGGCCGTTTCGCTGCTTGCAGATAATGAGTTCCGCCTGGTTCTTCACCGACTCATCCTCCGGCTTGTAGTACTCCTCGCGATGAATCAGCAGGACGACGTCGGCGTCCTGCTCGATCGCACCGGACTCACGCAGATCGCTCATCATCGGGCGCCCATCCTTACGCCCTTCCGGCATGCGGTTGAGCTGGGCCATCGCCACCACTGGAATACTCAGCTCGCGCCCGAGCCCCTTGAGCCCGCGGCTGATCGCCGCGATCTCCACCTGACGGTTCTCGGACTTGGGCGTGTGCATGAGCTGAAGGTAGTCGACGAAGACTGCCTGGATGTCCGCCTTCTGCTTCAGCCGCCGTGCCTTCGATCGCAACTCCATGATGGTCATGCCGGGCGTGTCATCGACGTACAGCGGCGACTGCTCGAATTCGCCGCAGGCCATTAGAAGACGTTGCTTGTCCTGATCCGACAGCATCCGGCGACGCAGCTTCTGCGAGTTGACGCCGGTGTGGGAACAGAGAAGACGCTGAGCCAACTGATCGACGCTCATTTCCATCGAGAAGAACAGGACGGGCTTGTTATCCTGCAGCGCCGCGTGCTGGGCCATGGCCAGACCCAGTGCCGTCTTGCCCATCGAAGGACGACCTGCCACAACGATCATATCACCCGGCTGGAAGCCGGTCGTGTACTCGTCCAGTTGAGTGAATCCAGTCGCCAGCCCTGTGCACGCCCCCTGATCATCCTGCTCGAGCTGACGGGCCAGCCGGTTGACGGCCTCGCGGATTTCGACAGAGTGCCCGGCGATCCGACTCTCCGTCACGGAGAAGATCTTCTGCTCCGCAACGTCCAGAATGTCCCGTGCCTCGTCTATTCCGCTGAACGCGTGATCGGCGATCTCACCCGCGCAGCGGATCAGGTCGCGGAGTTGTCCCTTGTCGCGAACGACCTTCGCGTAGTATTCGGCGTTGGCCCAATCAGCGAAGCTCTCGGCGAGCTGGATCATGTAATCCTGCCCGCCGACGAACTCGAGAAGGTCGCGACGGCGCAATTCGTCAGAGACGAGGATCAGATCTATGGCCTTGGTGGGTTCGTCGTAGAGGTCGAGCAAGACCTCGAAGAGCCGCTGGTGGGCGGGGACGTACAACCAGCGGCTGTCACCCCGCCCGATGATCGGGACGACCTCGCCGATCGAGTCCCGGCTCATCATCATCGCGCCGAGGAGAGCCATCTCCGCATCGAGATCCTGCGGCGGCACCCGCTCGGAGGCTACCGTGGCGGGGGAGCTAATCTGCTTCTGGGCGGTGGTCATAGGTGCCGGCCTCCGTGCCGGCTTTACGTGCTTCAGCTGCCTCTTCCTCGTCCTCCTCGTCGTCATCCCCATCCGTCTTTTCACGCACGACCCACACCTTGACGGTGCTCGTCAGATCGTCTGCGAACTTGACGGTTACGGCCACGTTGTCGAGATGGCGGATCGGCGCGTCCAGGACGATCTGATCCATGTGAACGGGATGACCCTCCTCGACCAAAGCGGCAGCGATCTCTCTGGGGCCGACCGATCCGTACAGCACGCCCTCCTCATTCGCTCGAGCACGCACGGTGACCTCGACCTCGTCGAGTCGCTTCGCCAGCGCCTCGACCATTTTTCGCTCTTCCAGACGCTCCTGCTCGGCGAACAGCCGGGCCTTTGCCAGCTTGCGCTTGTTGGCATCCGTAGGCTCCGTTGCGAGCCCACGAGGAAGCAGGTAGTTGCGACCATATCCCGGGGAAACGTTGACGATGTCCCCGACAATGCCGAGCTTCGAAATATTTCTGCAAAGAAGCAGCTTCATGTTCTTGGTTCCCAACATCTGATGCCTTACCCGTCTCGGGCACGACCGTCCATCATACACCACGAGCCGATCGAATCACAGCCACGAGAGCTGCCCGATCAGTCTGCCTCCCGGGATTCTCCGTCACGCTGCCGCGCGGGCACGTCCTGCGGCAGCCCTCTCTCAGACTCGCCAGTCGTACCTCCGGCGCGCCTCTCTTCGCGAGAACTAGAACGGGATGTTGTCACCGGCAGGAGGCGGTTCGTCGTACGTCGGCCCGCCGGCACCGGCGCCGGCGGTGTCGGCCGTTGCAGGTGCACCAGCAGCGTCTGAGCCACCACCACGTGGTCCGCCCTCGCCTCGCCCGCCAACGAAGGTGAAGTTTTCGACAAACACTTCGTGCTTGCTACGCTTGTCACCTTCCGCGGTCGTCCACTGGTCCAATTTCAGGCGTCCCTCGATCAGCACCTGTCGTCCCTTCCCCATGTACTGGTTGAACACCTCGCCACCGCGTCCGAACAGGACACAGTCCACGAAGCACACGTCCTCGTGTGCATTGCCCTCGCGGTCCTTCCACGAGCGATTCGTTGCTATCCCGAACTTGCATACGGCCGTGTTGGACGGTGTATAGCTCAGTTGCGGGTCGCGCGTCAGGTTCCCCATCAGCACAATGCGGTTGTAACCTGCCATAGCTCGATCCTTTCAAAAACACGTTCGGACCGCGTGTTGTGCGATGATCACCGATCAGACGGTATCGCCATCCTTATCCGCCGGCGGTTCCACGACACTCGTGTCAGGCGCCGGCACCTCTGGCGCGGGGGTCATCTCGGCTGTCGTGGTCACCTCGGGTCCTGAGGTCGCCTCGGCTACAACGGCCGGTTCGGACGCGGTGGTCGTCTCCGGTTCGGTGCCTGCGGCTACCTCGGCCTTGGGCGCCTCGGTCTTGCCACCATCCGTCACTCGGGGCGGGGCGGTCTCCCTATCCGGTTTAGCCGGCGCCTCGACTTTCGTCGAGCCGGCCTGCTCCATGTCCTCGGTGCTCATGTGGTCCGCGCGGAGGACGAGTAGTCGCAGGATGTTCTCGTCCAGTTTGGCATCGCGCTCCATCCCGACGATACTCTGCGGCGGTGCCTTGAAGTATACAAGCACGTACACTCCGCGCTTTCGCCCATTGACCCTGTACGCCAGACGCCGCTCATCCCATTTACGGCAATGGATGATCTCCCCTTGCGCACGCTCCATCAGCCGGCGGATCTCCGCCTCACATTTTTCGAACGAGTTCCCGAACGTCGGATCGAACAGGAACATGGCTTCGTACTGATTCAACGTCGGTCATCTCCTAACTTCTGGTCGGACCTCGCATCCGATCGTCGCCGGCTACATCTACGTTCCCGGCGATACATCCCCGTTGAAACGCGTCATTGTCAACTCCGCCCCGTGCTCGATCCAATAGGCGACGGCGTCGGCGGCGCGCCGCTTCACCTGCTCCATCAGTGCTTCATCCTCCGGGTCGAACCGGCCCAGCACGTAGTTCGTCGTTGAGCCGATCGACTCGCCTATGCCGATCCGCAACCGGCACCACGCGTCGGTCCCGAGCCGGGCGATAATGTCCTGCAGACCCTTGTGACTGCCCGCCGACCCGCCCGATCGCATCCGCAACCGACCAACCGGCAGCGCCAGATCATCGCTGATTACCAGCAGCTGTTCCGGTTCGAGCTTGTAAAACCGGCCGGCGCCCAGCACCGCCCGCCCGCTCCGGTTCATGTACGTTGTCGGCTTCAGCAGTGCGACGCGGTTACCGCCGACGTTTCCCGTCCCGAACCACCCGTGAAACTTCTCCGTGGCCAGCCTGACATCCCAACGGTACGCCAGGCAATCGATCACGTCGAAGCCCACGTTGTGCCGAGTGCCGGTGTACTCCGGACCGGGGTTGCCGAGACCGACGATCAACTTCACGGTATCCAAGACCACTCAGGCTCTGCGCCACGACTCACCAACCCGCAACCGCCGGCAGTTCGGAACGGCGCCGGGAACCCTCGCACGCCATTGGAGCCTCGAGACCCCACCACCGGCGAGCAAAGGGTGTCACGATTCCTTCTTGTCTCCCTCTTCTTCCTTGGGAGCCCGCCCGATCACCTCGGGCTGCGCCGCCTCCCCGTCCTCCTCTTTCGACTCCTCCTCGGCCTCTGCGATCAGTGGCCGTACCGTCGCGACGCGCTCGTCCGGATCGGTCAAGACGGTCACACCCGGCGGAAGTTCGAGGTCCTTCACAAACAGTGTTTCCTCCAATCCCAGCTCGGTGACGAAGGGGTGCAACGTCTCGGGAATCTCGGTAACGAGACACTCCACTTCCAAATCGGACAGATGCTGATCCAGCGAGCCGCCATCGGAGACACCCTTGGGAACCCCGCGTAGTTCGATTCCTATCCGAACCTGAACGCGCTCATCCAAAGCCACACGTGTCAGGTCCAAATGGATCGGGCTGCTCCCGAGGTAGTCGTATTGAACCTCTTTGACAAGGTGCTGCTCGGTCTTTCCACCCACCTCGACCGTCAGAGTCCGCGCACCTTGAGACAGAGCCAGTTCCACCTCCTCGAGTGCCAGGGATATTGTCTCTACCGGCTTATTGTGACCGTAGATCACCACCGGGATACGCCCCGTCTTTCGCAGAGCCCGCGCCGTTCGTGTACCACAGCCTGTTCGCGGCTCGGCCGTCAACTTCGTGATTTCCATCGCGTCCTCGATCTCCCAGACCCGTGACTATACAAACAACGCGCTGACGGACCTATGCTCATGAATACGGCGAATCGCCTCGCCGATCAGATCCGCCACCGACAGGACGGTTAATTCCGGCAATTGCTTCAGTACTTCGGGACGAACCGGGATCGTGTCCGTCACCACGATCTCGTCCAGCTTTGCGGCAGCCAGACGCTCCACGGCCGGGCCGGCAAAAAGACCGTGTGTCGCCGCGGCGTAAACTCGCTTCGCGCCATGGGCACGGACGAGCTTGGCCGCTTCGCAGACCGTTCCAGCCGTCGCGATCATGTCGTCGAACATCATCACGCTCTTGTCTTCCACACTGCCAATGATCTTGACGGCCACCGTCGAATCGCCCGTCAGCCGCCGCTTGTGGATTACCGCCAACTCGCTGCTGAACCGGGAGGCGAAGTCGCTCCCGAACTTGATGTTGCCTACATCAGGCGACACGAGCACGCGATCTCGCTCTTCACGATCCTTGAAGTGCCGAGCCAGCACCGGTGCCGCCGTCAGATGGTCAACCGGAATGTCGAAGAACCCCTGTATCTGGTCGGCGTGGAGGTTCATCGTCAACACGCGATGGGCTCCCGCCGTCGTGAGCATGTTGGCCACCAGCTTCGCAGTGATCGGCGTCCGCCCCTCCGACTTCCGGTCCTGACGGGCGTACCCGTAGTAAGGCAGAACGGCCGTGATCCGCTTGGCGCTGGCCCGCCTCAAGCAATCGATGAATATGAGCAGCTCCATCAACGTGTCGTTGACCGGCGAACTGGTCGATTGGACGACGAAGCAATCGGTACCCCGCACGTCGTCGTCCACCTTTATGAGCGTTTCGCCGTCGGGGAATCGGCTGACCGTCGCGCGACCAAGCTGCACGTCGAGATACTTGCAGATCCTGTCCGTCAGATCCGAACTTGCAGAGCCGCCGAAGATGACCAGGCTGTCGAGGTCGCACTCTTTGGATCCTTCGCGCCGCGCGTTCATGAGATCATCACTCCCTCGCCCACGGCCGGTCCGACCGTCGAGCCGTCTTCCACAACCTCACCGCTGCCAACCCGAACGAACGGGCCAACCCGGCAACCCTCGCCGATCAACGCCCCTGCCCCGATCAGAGTGAACGGATAGACGATTGTCTCCCGGCCGATCAAGACCCCGGCCTCGATCCACGTATTGTCCGGATCGACGATTGTCACTCCATCGTTCATTAGACCGAGCTGGATGCGGTCCTGCATCACTCGGCCTACCGTGGACAGGTCCAACCGGGAATTGATGCCCATGGCGTCTTCAGGCGCCACGGTGGCCCCGACCGAAACGCCGGCACCGGTCTCACGCAAGATTCGCACCGCGTCCGTCACGTAGTATTCGCCCTTGCCCGGGGCGGGCTTGACCTTGTCCAACGCCTCGATCAGCCTCCTCGAGTCAAAACAGTAGTAGCTCGGGTTGACCTCGTGTACCTTGCGCTGCTCCGGGGTGCAATCCCGTTCCTCGACAATAGCATCCAAACGACCCTCCTCGTCACGGATAATCCTCCCGTAACCGGTCGGGTCCTCGAGCATCATGGTGGCCAGCGTCAGCGCATCGCCCCGGCGTACTCGCGCTTCAACGAGTCCCGCGAGCGTGGTGCGGCGAACCAACGGCATGTCACCGGCCACAACGAGCACGCTGCCGTCGAATCCTTCCAGAGCATCACGGCAGCAAAGCACGGCATGACCGGTGCCTTTCTGCTCGGTTTGCTCGATCCAGACCAGATCCGGCTCGCTTTCGAATCGGCGGATGACTTCTTCCTTGCCGTGCCCGACGACAACGAGCAACCGGTCGACCCCGGCGATCCGGCAAGCTTCGAGGGCGTACCCCAGCATCGGGCGCCCACAGATCTCGTGCAGGACCTTCGGAAGGTCGCTTTTCATTCTGGTGCTCTTACCGGCCGCCAGAATGATTGCCGTCGTCTCGCTTTCAGTCGCGTCACCCATCTGATGCAATTGCGCTCGAAATCACTTCTTGATCCAGTGAACCGGGAGTCGCACGTTCGGTTTCAGCAGATGCATCGTTGCCGTCCGACACGCACATTCCGTGGCTGCAGGTTCGAGCCATGTTCACATTCACTACCCGGCCAGGACTCGAACCTGGAACGCCAGGACCAAAACCTGGTGTGTTACCATTACACCACCGGGCAATCGCCGACTACCGATTTTCGAGCCGGCCACCACCTCGATTGACCGGGCTACCGCGGCTTAGGCCATCGAACGCGGAAGGGTCGCGGCCGCGGCCTCATAACCGGAGCCTGAACGCTTCGCCGCGAAGAGAAACGCCCATCAGCCGCCTTCGCAAGCAACTGCACAAGACGACTAGCCCTCTGGGCTAAGAGGAGCTACTAACATCTGCACTGGGCCAAATCCAGACCCAGCGGGGACAATAAACGCTGACTGAATCCACGTCAAGCGGCAGCTCGATCCCACTCGCGCAATACTGGAATCAGCCTGTTCGCACCAAACCGACACGCAGGAGTCAAATTGGGTAAAATAGCGCCTCTTTTCCCTGCAGCCGAATCGACCCAAGCCCCGATAACTTGAGAACCTTCAAGATCGAGGTTTTCCCGGTTTTCAGCGAGGGACGCCAGATATGCGTATCAAAGACGCTACGAACAAGCTGCTCAGAGTACTCGTGGGGCTTTCATTTGCCGGTGTGCTGTTAGG
>JAUXGE010000033.1 GCA_030622435.1 Planctomycetota bacterium | reverse complement strand
TTCACCTGCGGCAGGAAAACGGAAGGTCAACATTCCTCCGGCGCGGACCAACGACTCGCCCTACGGTTTTGGGCGTCAGCCTATTCTGTCTCGGACGCGGAGGGCGTGGGCCTTGGCGTGCCTGACAGCCCGTTGAAAAAAGCTCTCTTTCTCGTGTGGCATCGGCTTCCATCCGGTGAAGACGCAGGCTGTAAGCCCACACCACACCTTATTCAACTTCCTGCTAAGGTTCTTTTCTACAATAGGTTATGGCCTTTATGCCTGGCTGTCGTGTTGCCGCAGCTCGTGCCGGCGAAGCGTCTCATTTAGATGCGTGGATTTTCTACAGGGGGCCACAGTCAACTGATTGCTGGAGCGCACCCGCGTTTTTGGGGTCGCCATGCCCGGTGGTGCCGATAATATGCTTTGTATGGGTGGCCGGGCTCTGATAGACTCCGCACCGGCGCTCTGCACTGCCGCGCGGCAGTTGCAGGGTGAACCGATACGCGATCGAGGATGTAGGGGCGGCCGAGCTGCTCGGATCCACATCCGTACGGAAGTGCTACGCCGCGCCATCCTGTGATGGCGCGTGACGTGCCGTTTCCCGCTCCGCCGGTGGTGCCGACTGATGCAGCGACCTGTTGGCGATGCGGTGACGGCGGGTTGTACGTATTCCAGACAAATGCAAGAAGAAAGGGAGATCCGCTGACATGGAGGAGTACGAACGGCTTAGGGAGATGGTGGAAGGAGCCGCGGACGACGTCGCGAAGGCATCCGGCGGGAACAAAGCCGCTGGTACGCGGGTCCGCAAGACTATGCAGGAAATCAAAGAGGCGGCTCAGTCGGTCCGTAAGAGAATCCTCGAGGTCCGTGCCCAGCAGCCCGACTAGTGCTCTGTCAGCCGTCGATTGATGGTTCTCGAGGGTGCCACTGGCTGCTTCCCCGCCATTGTCGCGCGGGCAGGCAAGCTGCCCATGGCACCCAACGAACTCTTCAAACCAAGGTTGACGAAGCACTTAGGCTGCAACGCTTACTTGCGCTCTGTCAGGGTTGATTCGGGGGGTAGTTTTCGGAGGTGTGGTCCACCTCTTCCTCTCGAGGGGGGGGAGATACGACGATTCGCGTCCCCCACGGCTGAAGCCACGCTCCAACCAACCCATCAGTTGACGGCTGACAGAGCACTAGGAAAGCGCGGTATGCACTTTGCAGTTCGTGAGCCTCGAGGAAACGGGTAGCATATGGCTCCACCGCTGATTGTTGATCTCGAGCAGGTTGATCTAACCCGGGTAGAAGTCTCTCGGGAACGGATTTACGAAATCCTGCCCCACCGTTACGAGTTCATGCTGCTCGACGGTGTCTGCATGGTGGACGCCAAGACTTCCAGCCTGGTGGCGTTTGCGGACATCAAGTCTGATGCCTGGTGGACTCGGGGGCACGTTCCGGGTCGACCGCTACTTCCCGGCGTTCTGATGCTCGAAATGGCCGCCCAGGCCTCGGCCGTCACGGTGAGGATTCTTGCCGGTCATGAAGGATTTCTGGGCTTCGGCGGTGTGCAGGAGTGTAAGTTCCGCGAAGCAGTTATCCCGCCGGCGAGGCTGTATCTACTCTGTGTAACTGAGGAGGTTCGTCGCCGTCGGTGCGTTTCGCACACACAGGGTGTCGTCGGGGATCGACTGATCTTCGAAGCGCAAATTACCGGCATGCTGTTGCGCTGAACAGCCGCGGTCTACGCGGTTCCATCTGGGATATGACAGTGTCCTGTCCCTACGCGCCTCTCAGCCCCCCAACGGAGTCACCCAGGGGTTGACCGCAATGAGGGCATTTGGCTGAAACCAATCGGGTCCATCGCTGGGCGAACACGTGCTCCCGGCGCGACAGCTCCTCGCCTTGGCGCTTTACCTCGGCTTCCCGCTTGTCGCACTCGGCCGATTTCCCTGCCAGCTCATCCTTTTCCTTCTGCCATTCGGCGAGCGTTCCTGCGAAATCGCGTTCACGTTTCTCTAGTTCCTCTTGAAACCTCGCCACGTCATGCAGCCGACCGCGAACCTCTGCGTCCCGAGCTTGCATGACAGATTCGCGTGACGTCAGATCGCTCTCGCGCTTTCCTGACTCGGATGCGTTCTCGATGAGCTGTGCTTGCCACGAGTTGATCTGCTCCCAGGAGGTGGTGATGCCTTTCCTGAGTTCATCGAGCTTGGAATCGATCTCCAGAACGTCTTCCGAGTCGTCCTCCCCATTTGCACGACCGGCCAATCCGTTTGGAGCCGGAGAGGCCGACGGCTTTGCCGGCTGCGGAGATGCCCCTACGGCAGAATCCGTGCCGGCCGTCTCGCTGGTCGAGGTGTCCTGCACGTCGAGAGCCGCTTCACCTTTCGCGCCTATGAGCAAGCCGAAAGGCCCGACCGTGACGAGATCACCATCCGTCAGCGAGATGAGCGGGGTTTGCTGACCATTAACCAGAACGCCCCCTTGCCCACACAGGTCGAAGACAGCCGGACCGTTCTTGAATCGGAACAGGACGGCATGCCGTCGCGAGACATCCTTGTGGTCCAGAAACACTCGGGCCGCCTCGTGACGACCGATGAGCACGGCCGCTTCAGGGACTTCCCACCTTTGATCGGTGTGGAGGAGGCCCAGTGTGAATGGTGGCGAAAACGCCAATGGATCACGGTATTGCATGCCGCAACCGGAGTCGTCTGAAGCATCCTGAGATGCTTTGACCGCTACCTGGATCTTGGCAGCACCGACTGCTATTACATCCCCATCCTTGAGCAGAGTCAGATCGATACGCTCGTCGTTGCAGAACGTCCCGGTACGCGTCTGAAGGTCCTTTAGCAGAACCTCTTCCCCCGTGTTGATGATGACGCAGTGGGCGTGGCTGATATCGCCGTCGTGGAGCACGATATGGGCCGGGCGACGAGAACCGATCAGAGTTACCGGCCTACGAAGGTTCCAGGTCTTCTGAGCCGCCGAGCCCAGACCGGCTGTAACACGGACTTGTGGTGCTGTGGACGGTAGCTCGATGATGCTAATGTGCGTTGGTTGAGATTCCTCGTTCATGGTTGCTTCACCCCCAAACCCCTCAGCGACTGAATCGATGGACCTTCCCGGTATGGACTCAACATGCTTGCCGTTTGTGACATCCGCCCGTGATGCCGGTTAGGAATTCTGATAAGCTTGCTCCGTCGAGCCCGTGGGTGTGCCTTCATTCCGACGCCGACAGGCACTGGCCCCATCGCTCCCCGGCCCGCGTTTCCGCGTCGGGTGGCGTATCGGCATCCACTTGTTATGCAGAGCGTAACAAATGGAACAGCCTGGGTAATCTAGGGTGTCTATCGGTTAGAAAGGTACGATGTCCCAAGGGTGTTGGGCAAGCCGATCGATCATGCTTTTCGACGAACTCGCTATCGGACACGGAAATAGGTGTTTATGAGGATTATCCTGACCAACGATGACGGTTACGACGCACCGGGTTTGCTGGCCGGTTTTCGTGCGCTGGGCGACTTTGGTACGGTCCACGTTGTGGCGCCCGGGTCGGAGCGCTCGGCTTGCAGCCACGCGATTACACTGAAGCGCCCGATAAGAGTCGAGCGGAGGGAGCACGAAGTGTTCGGAACGGCCTTCGCCGTGGACGGGACGCCGGCCGACTGCGTCCGGCTCGCCTTTGCGAGGCTCATTGATGCTCCGATCGACCTGGTTGTCTCCGGTATCAACCGGGGTGCAAACGCCGGCGTCGACACGTTCTATTCCGGCACGATCGCCGGCGCCAGAGAAGCGGCCATTCTCGGAATTCGTGCGATCGCCGTCTCACATGCGGTCAGGTCGGACGTGGAAACGGATTGGTCGGTCGCGGCATCCGTTGCGGGACGGCTGATCCGAGAACTGGCCGGAGAGGATCTTCCCGCACCCGGCTTCTGGAGTGTCAACCTGCCGTCACCGATTCCCGAGGACGCCGCCTCCCGCGTGCGGCGTGTGCCCGTGGCGGCCCACCCCATGCCGATGAAGTTCGACCGGTCCGATGACGGCGACGGGCGCGTGATGGAGTTCGGCTACGGGGCTTCGTACTGGCTGCGCGAGGTGAGCGGCCCGAACGACTACAACACGATCCGCGAAGGTGACATAGCCGTGACAGCAATCCCGCTCTTCGGGCGGTTTTGAAGAAGGGTGGCTGGGTGCCCCATGGCTTCAGCCGTGGGGAACTCGAATCGTTGTGTGGCCGCTGGGTGGCCCATGCCTTTAGCCGTGGGGAACTCGAATCATCGTGTTCCCCATCTCTTAAGGCTGAGTGACCCATGGCTTCAGCCGTTGGGGACTCGATCCGAACGACTACAACAAGATCCGCAACGGTGACATCGCCATGGATGGGTGGCCCATGGCTTTAGCCGTGGGGGACTCGAATCGTCGTGTTCCCCATCTCTCAAGGTGTGTGCCACCCCCCGAACGACTACAACACGATCCGCAACGGTGACATAGCCGTGACACCGCTCCCGCTGTTCGGGCGGTTTTGACTGAGTCGCTCGCCATTGCGTGCGTTCATACCTCGTACACCTTCATCACTTCGTCCCCGTAGTGGTTGATGACCTTGATGGCGATCCTGCCGGTTTCGGGCCTAGCGAACGGGCGGCTCTTGGTCGAGTAGAGTTCCGACCACGCGGCCTCGTCGATATCGGCACGCAGGGCGCGCTTGAGCTTGTCGTACGGTTCGTCCGCGCCGGTGAAGTAGGCGTGGCGCACGAAGAAACTCTCGCCGTTGTAGTTCGTGTCGATGAACCAGCAGGCGATGTCGTCGGTGCTGCTCGACCGCACCTCGCCTGTTGTCGGGTCGTACACGTCCAGTCCGTTGATCTCGACCGTCACCTTGCCGTCCTTGCCTGTGGCCACATCTACATCCGGCTCGCCGAACACCATGAACAGGTTGCCCGATCCGGTCTTCTTGAGCAGTTCCCCCATCGCCAGATCGGGGTTCATCTTGGTGGGCAGCACGACCAGCTTGCCGTAGCGCTTGGTCTCGTCGCCGACGGCCGCATCGAAGGCGAAGCCGCAGACGATCAGCATGTCGAACCCGACGCCTTGCACAGCCTCCTTGGCCGCCTCTTTGATGAGCAGCGCCCCGACCGTACCATGCTCTGGTCCGATGCAGATGGCCGCACGCCTGTTCGTTCCGTCCGCCTCGGTGTAATGTCCCTCGCCGTGAATCCACTGGCCCGCGTAGGGCTGGAGCGAGTCGAACTTGAGCCGCTCGTTCTTGAAGGTGTTTTGCACGCCGGCCGTGCGCAGGTTCTCAAGGACCAGAGCGCCGAACTTGTCCGGGCCGTACGTCTTGAGTGTTCGACCGCCGCTACCCACCTCGGCCTGTTCCTTCTTCTCGGCTGCGCTGATGGTGCGATGCGGTGACAGGCTCTCGACGGTGAACGGTCCGGTGACGCGCACGCGCTTGTTGTCCTGGTACGGTTTGTCGTACAGGATTTCGCTGTCCGCGCGGCGGGCGATGGAGTCATCGATTTCCTTCTGCCGTTTGCGCCGAAGCTCCCACCATTCTGCAAGCAAGTCGGCTGCGCTCGATCCCTCCTTGATGCCGGTGGCGTCCCACGCCTCGGTGGCTTGTTCGTCGGTCAGTTCGTCAGCGGGCAGGCGCGGAACCTGCCACTCTTCCCACTTCTGCTTGGTCGCTTTGTTGAGCTTGGCGCGGATCGGTTCGAGCTTCTTCTGCCAACCGGCGTGGGTCAGGTCGATCTCTTCGGTGTTAGCGATCAGGCCGGACGTGATGTGGGGAACGCGATTGCAGACAAAGCCCTTGCGGACATCCCCTGCCGTTGTTGGTAGCGGAGTCGGAGGCAGTTCGTCGTTGAGTTCGGCCTCTTTCCGCAGACCGTCTGGAGAATCCGACAACAAGTAGTACGGAAACCTTCCGGCCATTAGCCGTGTTCGCGCTAGAGTGATCGCGACGCGCGAGGAGTCGATCGTGATCCAGCGCCGCCCCCACTGTTCGGCCACATATGCCGTCGTCCCACTCCCGCACGTTGGATCAAGAACCAAGTCGCCGGGATCGGTGGTCATTAACATGCATCGCTGGACAATCTCATTGTTCGTCTGCACAACATAGACTGGGTTGGAGGCTCCACCGAGCCCGTCCCACCAGTTCGACAATGCGGCGTAGCGATAGTCTTCGAGGTAGCTCCGAAATCGCCATTCACTGGTTCGAGCTAACAAACGGTTGGCGTGGGCGAGTCGTTCCATGCCGCACAATTCATCCGATGTTGATCGGGCGGTGTGCTTCCAGCACTTGCTCTTCCCGGGTTTGAAGGTTACGCCGGCGTACGAGAAAGGGAGGCTCTGGTTGGTTCGCTCTCCGCCGCTCTTGAGCGGATTGGCACGAAACAGGCAGACACCCGGATGGTCTCGAAAAAGCTGGCCAGGATTGAGGCGGTAATCGCGCGAAATGCCGTGAGGGTCCGGGGTCTCCGATATGGTGAACTCCCTTCCATCTGCAAGTTCGACAAACTTGTATTCGGCGAGAGTCTCTCCATCAAGCTGCTTCTCCTGCAACAACGCTCGATACTTTATCTTCCTGCCTTGCGGATCGTGCCGAGATGTCTTGCTGTACCAAAGTACGAAGTCGTTCACAGGATCGAGGAGAGAACTCTTCTGACTGCCCTTCTTCTTGACAACGATCGTTACGACTGCGTTCTCCCGGCCAAACACTTCGTCTAGGAGGGCGCGTACCAAGTGGACATTTTCGTCGCCGATCTGGACAAACACCGATCCTGTTTCCGTCAACAGCTCGCGCGCGACCACAAGGCGGTCGCGCAAATACGCAAGATACGAATGAATACCAAATGCCCAAGTGTCACGGAACGCCTTGACCTGCTCAGGCTGTCGTGTGATGCCTGACGACTGCGTATCGGAAACGAGTGTGCTCCTCGTGCTCACTTGCCAGTTCGATCCGAACTTGATGCCATACGGTGGGTCAAGGTAGATCATCTGGACCTTGCCCTTGAGGCGTTCCTTCTCGGCGAGCGAGCCCATCACGAGCAGCGAGTCGCCGAGGATCAGGCGGTTTTGCCAGTTTCCCTCGTGCTGGTAGAAGTCCACGCGCTGGTCGAAGTCCTCGGGCAGGCCGTTGAAGTCGGAGAACAGATCGAGTTGCGGATCGTTGTCGTCGGGCTTGGCGGCGGTGCGTCTGAAGTCCTCGATGATCGCGTGGGGATGAATCTTCTCCTGGATGTAGATCGGCACGGCCGGCACTTCGAGGTCGCAGGCGTCCTGCTCGTCCTTGCCGCGCCAGACGAGTTGCGGGTCCAGATCGGGGTTGCGCGGGTAGAGAACCTTGGTCGGCTTCTGCACGTCCTCGGGAACAAAGTCTCGCAGTTCTTCCGTGGGGATGTTCGTGCGCTTCTGCTCGTGCCGGATAGTGGCGAGCTTCTTCTTCGGCCCGGTCTTCTTCTTGGTCGTTTTCTTTGCCATAGCTGGGTTACTCGTTTTCTTCAGCGGGCGGAAGCACGGGGGCGGGTTTGCCTTCCAGGTAGTTGCGTTCTGTTGCGACTTTCTTCCCGGACTTGGCTTCCAGTTGCTTTCGGGCGTTGCCGGCTACGTCTCCGCCATCCTTGGCAGCGACCTTGTTTTCGTCGAAACCCAGGGTATCTCGGTTACGAGCGATTTCCGTTGTGGCGGCTTCGCCGAGCATGGTGAAGATGAGTTCGAGGTCGTTCATGTGGTCGCGGAGATTCTCGCGTTTGAGTCCTTTAAGATTCTTGTACTCGGCGGGCGTCATACCGAAGGTCGCTTTGGAAATCTCCGCGGTCAGGATGGCATAGTCCTTGGGCTGCCTGATGCCGCGGTCTTTCCACTCGTCGGTCAGCTCGTCGCGGATGGCGATGGAACGAACCCGCTTTTCGATCCAGTCGGAGGGGTAGCCCTTTTGCTTGTAAAGCTCTCGCATCCGTTGCTGGGCGAGTTCCGGGTTCTCGATTTCCTGAACCCGATCGTATCCGACCTTGGCCAGCCAGCGTTTGAACGGCTCGGCCTTGGGGCTTGGGATCGATTGGATGATGCGGAAGGCGTTCTCGGTATTGACGGCGTCGGTCTTGTAACTCTTGCCGTCAGCGGAGGTTAGCTTCAGTTGTCGACAAAATGTCGACAACTCGACGCCGGAGGAATCCTTCACGCGCCGCTTCATGTGGTACCAGTAATCACGCGGATTGGGGCTGTCGGTAAGGGCACCGATGATGTCCACAACGGAGAAGAACCACTCTTCGTCCACCCATTCGCGACGAATCTGCTTCGCGCCAAAAACGATGATCTTGCCCTGCGTTTCAGAGGGAAGCTTCTCGCTCATTGTGACTTCCTTCCGGAAAGAGACGCCCGAATCGTGTTTTGCGCGTCCCAGGGGTCGTTAATCTCGATGAACTCCCAGCGGCCCCATGTGCCGGCGTTGTTGACGGCCGGGACCCAAAGCGTGCGCGCGGTCGTGACTTTGGCCTGTTTGAGCTTGCCCTGCTTGCCGTCCTTCTGCCCGGACACTTCGACGATCAGATTCAGCGGATCTTCCTTGCCGAGGCCGTCGTCGAGGCGCACGATGAAGTCGGGCATGTAGTTCTTATGGTCGCCTCCCGCTGTGTAGGGAATCAGGAAGTGGAGGTTGTGGTTCTTCACGTAGCAGAGAACCTCGTTCATATCCTCCAGCGCCTCGGCCATCTTCTGTTCCCAAGTTTCGGTATCGGCGACGACATGCGACACATGGCATTTCTTAGGGTCGGTCCTGTAGACGGGGCGTGTCGTGTCAAAGTCCACGTAGCGGGTCGCGCCGATCGTGTCGTAGGGCTTGGGAATCGGTAGCAAGAACGGCTCGCCATCAGGACCTACCCCATCCTTTGGAATCGAGTTGTAGATGCGATCGGCTGCGTCGTGTGCGTTTTCGACGAGCAGTAGCAATTGCGGGAAGGTGTTGTCCTTGAGGATCAGACATTCATCCAGCCAGCGCCGCGTAATTGCGAGCAGGTCGGGGAAGAGCCACGGTTTGATGTTCTGGTCGTTGTCGCGGAAGTAGTGTTCCAACACGCGCCGCGCCACCATGAACGCCACTTCCTGTTTGCGATGCTTCTCGAGATCGTCGAGCGTGTGGATGCTCGACTCGCCGACGATCGGGGCGTTCTCCACTTTGGTCGGGATGCTGGCCGTGGTAAGCGCCAGCTTCGAATCACCGGTGAAGACTGCCTCGAGCCGCTCGGCCAGCAGTTCGTAGCGATAGCCGTCGATGCGCGGGAAGGTGATCTCGCACTCGATTCGTTCCTCCAACGCGCGCACGCGCGTCGGCGTCGGGCCGGGCTTGGGATCGGATGAACCGGCCGAGGGGATGAACGAGAACGGCACGCCGTAGACTTCGGCGTACTCCACCGGGAACGCCTCGAACTCGACGGTCCTCCCGTTGACCTTGTACTCTCGCGGCTCGGCGGTGTAGCTCATGCGTCGCAGACCGCGGCCAACGACCTGCTCGCAGAGGAGTTGAGTCCCGAAGGCGCGAACGCCGAGGATGTGCGTCACGGTATTGGCATCCCACCCTTCGGTGAGCATGGACACAGACACGACGCACCTGACGTTCTCGCCGAGCTTGCCCGGTTTTCCGACCGTGTTGAGGACTTCGCGTAGCATGTCTTCGTCCGTGAGCTTGTCGGGGTCACGGTCCGGGAAGCGCCGCCGGTACTCGTGCTTGAACTCGGTAATCTCCCGCGCTGCGATCTGTTTGAAGTCTTTGCTCATGGCCTCGCCGGACTCCAATTGTTCGGAATCGACGAGGATCGTGTTCGGCCGATCCGAAAAGCGGTTTCCGGTCGGTCCCTGCTCGACGTTGCCAAAGATCGGAAGCTTGCCTGGAACTGCGACCGTGCTTCCGTCGGGGAGTTCTTTCTCCCATCCGGCTATGTGGTCGAAGACCATCTTTGAGACGTTCGTGTTGTTGCAGACGACGATGAACACCGGCGGTGTCAAGCCGTTTGCCTGCGCTTCGTCGTTTTCGAGCCAGCGCTGGTACGATTTCGCGTAGTTGGCGTAAAGGCTTTCAAGGGCGCCTTCGAGGGCCACGGGTAAGTTCGGTTCACCGGATATGGCCTGCGTCTTGCGGCCCTTCTTTGGTAGATCGTCTCGGATGCGGAGCCAGAGATCGCGGTACGTGGGCTGCTCGCCATCCATGGTGTTGTCGGCTACCGGAACGCGCGGCACCTTCACGATGCCGCTTTCGATGGCGTCAATGAGCGAGAAATCTGATACGACCCACGGAAACAGGTAGCCCTCACGGTACCCGGAACCGCGCAAGAAAAAGGGAGTGGCCGACAGGTCGTAAACCAGCTTGATACCGAGCTTACGCTGAACGGCTTCAAGTCCACTGATCCAGATTCGGGCGTTCTTGTTCCGCGTCTCCGCTTCGTTGCGCTCGTCGCCCGTGAGCTTCTCATCCTCGTCGCCGACTCGGCGGCGGTAGCAGTGGTGGGCTTCATCGTTGATGACGATGATGTTCTTCTTAGTGCCGAGACCACGACAGACACGGCGGACCATTTCCCCCTCGGTTTCCGTGAAAGCAGACGCCTCGCCCTGGTCATTGTTGTTGAGGATTTCCTTGGTGAGCTTGCCGGCTTTGACCTTCTCGCGCCGCTTGAAGGCGTGAAAATTGGTGATGACGATTTTAGCCTGGCCGATCTGCCCCATGACATCGGACGGGACAACATCCATCGCGCGGTAGTAGTTGCCGGGGTCACTCGGGAGCAGCACTCGTAGCCGGTCGCGGATCGTGATCCCCGGTGTGACAATCAAGAACGTGTCCGTGAAGCGCGTGTCCCTTGGGTTGGCGATCTTGTTGAGCGTGTGCCACGCGATGAACATGGCCATCACGACCGTTTTGCCGCTGCCGGTCGCCATCTTCGAGGCGATACGAAGCAAGCCGGGATTTGCGTCATCGTTGAAGCCCCGGATGTCGTTCTCGATCCACGTGTGGCCGTACTTCTTTGCGACCTCGGCAATGTAGATGATGGTTTCGAGTGCCTCGATCTGGCAAAAGAACAGCCGACGCGCGCGGTCGTCGCGCCGCCAATAGTCGAGAAGGCGGGCTGAGGTGCGGGTCAGGTCGTCGGTGTACCGGCCGTCGCGCCAAGTCCTGATGCACTGGCGGATGGCGTTGACCGTGACATTCTCCTCGATCCGATCCTCGGTCCAGCCGTCGAAGGTTTGCTGCTGGTCCTTGCCCTTCTTCCGGGGCTTGGGGATCGGGATGAAGTAGCAACTAATCCGCCGGTCGTTCTCGATTTGGTCCGTGATCCCTTCGTCATCGAACCGGAAGTGGCGGCCCGGTTCCGCAAAAGGGGAATTGAGAATCGGGTTTTCAATGACTACCTGGCTCATACTGCTTCCAGCTTCTGTGGCGCGCCCGTTATGGCGACAAATGGCAAACGGCACGGACCGCCGAGTCGTCTTGCTAATTGTAGATCATGCAGCGTATGGCCCACTTCGACAAGCTCCAGGCCCGGCAGTGTTGGTGAACAAGGCGATTTGAGGCGCAGGATTGCGTCGGATGAGGCTATCCTTACGGATCGAAGCTACGGGAAAAGGTCGCTTTCCTTTCTCGCGGCGGGTCGCGTCCCTTGACCGACTGGAAAGTCGGTCCCACATGTTCTGTCAGCTCAAACAACCGAGTCGCCCCTAGCACGACCTACACCTTGAACTTCCCTTGGTAGGTCTCGGCCGGGTACTTTACGGCGTTCTTTTTCATCTTGTCCGCAAGGGCGTACGAGATGTCGATGCCCATTGTACTGGCGAACGAAACGACGTAGGCCATGATGTCGGCCAGCTCCTCGCGAATTTGCGCCATGGCCTCGGGGTCGTCGCGGATGGCGTCGAGCTGGTCGGTGCGCAGCCACTGGAAGTGTTCCATCAGCTCGGCCGCCTCGATCGCGATCGAGCACGACAGGTTCTTCGGGTCGTGAAACGGCTCCCACCGTCGCTCGGCCACGAAATCGTCGACGAGCCTGATCAACTCCGATACGGTTGTAGTAGTGTCTTGCACGACGATTCCTTTCCGTACGTTGCCTGGATCGTTTCCCGCAATCTTGTTCTGGAAAATGCTTTTATGCCTCGTTACTACTCGATTGATGCGTGCCATGCCCAAGCCCGACGAAGTCGGGCGCGGGCATGTCGGCGGGCGAAAACACGGGTGTGCTTCTATCGAGCATACGACACACCCCTCACTTCATGTGTCATGAAGCACTAGCCGTCTTGTCGACACCCGTTGGCGCAGTCCCGGTAGGGACGACAGTCCTTAGCCCACGGCGCAAGCCGTGGGACAACGGTCCGGTCTCGACACATCCAGTCCCGTAGGGACGGCACTCCATCCTCACACGTCTTACCTCCGACCTTCATGAAAATCCGCGTCTCGCCGCCACGGGGCTCATTGCACATTGCCCGTCCTCATCCCCACGGCTCACGCCGTGGGCTGGCATCTTTCGCCCCCATGGGGCTTGTTTTCCTCTCGACGGTATCGATTGCACGCGTCACGCCATTGGCACCCTCGAAACGCATCAATCGACGGCTGACAGAGCATTAGAGCGCGATCTGTTTCTCGTGGCGTCCGATCCCGCTCTTTCCCCCCTTGTCAAGGGTGGGATGAAGGGGATGGGTCGCGACACGATTCCCGAAAGCCGTCTAATGCCGATAAGCCCTTCGGTGCAGGCCTTATGAGCTGATGGTACAGCCAACGGACCGATCGACAAGCTTCGCGAGGTCAGGCAAAAACCCGAGGCTCGAGTCCGTTGTCCCAAGTATTGCGATGATCGACAGGCCCGTCGGCCGCGTCACGCCGGCTTGCGGTTGGGCAGCTCGCGGTCTTGCTCGGGCGTGCGCCCAAGTACCGGAGTCCGTCTCAGCCCTTCGCTCTTGATGATGTCGTGTAAGGAGTTGCGAGCGGGCATCGGGTGCGAAAGATCGTCCACCGCCCCTACCGGGGCGGGCTGGCTCATGACGATCTCGGACCACGGTTTTCGCTTCGCTCCACCCGTGGCTACGTTCCGCCGATCTGCGGGGCTCGGGCGACGAGCGATAACCCGGCAACCGTCGCCTACGGACTGGGAATACTCGTCGGACGCATCTGTCAGGGCATGTCCGGTGCTGCGTCTGGGGCCGATAAGCCACGGGTTCATGGCCACTTGGGTCGGGAGGGTCACTTTTTCGAACAGATCCGTAGCTCGACGATTTGCCTTTCATCGATCGTATTTTAAGTTTGAAGTGCCATCCAATGGCACGCACGCTTCGTCAGCCTCTTCGAGGCAGTTCGGTAGAAGTGACACGAGGAGCCGCAACAAGATGCGGCCTGCCCGAAGGAGGCCTGTGAGACACGCGAAGTTGTCCATGGAGTATCCGGCGCGATTCCGTCGGTAAGACGCGTAAACGAGTCGGGTGACCATCAAGCGGGGTGAGGGCATCGTTAGCCGGGGTGTGGGGGACCGATTCGATCTCCGGTAGAGCGAGGCCACGAGAGAGTACGGTGCATTCCGGAATGGGGGGAGGTCACCGTCGGTCAGGCGGGGAGCCGTATACAAAACGGCTGCTCGCCTGGCCGTTTTTTTGGAGCCTGCGATACCGCGATCGAACGCGAACAGTGTCTTGCGGGTGGCTCAGGCGTCGTCGCCTGGCGTCTCGGGTTGCGACTTGGGTGCAGTTATCTTTCGGGAGCCGGCTGTGGAACCGTCGCTTACGGGGTCGCTCCGTGAGGATGCGACTCGTTCTTGATTTCCGTTGTGGCGATCGACGAAATCGGTCTTGGGGTGACCGTTGTGGCCGTTCGTGTATCGTTGGCGTCGATCCAGCCGACGCTGCAACAGCTCGGAGATTGTGGTGATCTTTGCGCCCTTGGCCGCGACCTGACGCAGCGCAAGATCGGCGGTTCCCTGATTCCAGAAGCCGCACGCATCTGCCAGCACTGTTACCGGCTTATCACGCGCCAACAAGGAGAGCGTTAATGCCTTGACCGATCCCTCCAAGCTGACGCCGAAGACCATAAAGGATTTCGTGGGCACTTGCGTGAAGAACCGGTCGGCTTTGGGGTTGGCCAGCAAATCGTCAGTCCGCTTACGAAAGATCACTTGCTGATAATCATGGAAGAGATCGATGGGGCATGACAGTGTGTTGTCCACTTCGATCCACGTCCGGGAATGGAAGATCGTAAAGCCGACCTTGCGCTGGCCGCCGGAGCCGTCCAGGCAACAGACCGGGAGCCCGCTTTGCGACAGGTCGGAGGGGCGATGCGAATAGAGGGATGAGATGATCGGAGCCTGATTCCGCTTGACCCACGCAATGGCATGGCGTAGTGCCGGAATCAACGTCGAGGTATTGGCCACGGGGCACGCGCCGTTGGGATCGCAGAAATCCCACTGCGTGTCCACGTCAACCAGAACGCATTCGTAAACCCGGCTTCTCCGGTGTCCGGTCATGCTCCTTCCTCCCCCGGCATGTGGTCACCCGCGCGTCATAGGCGCGCTTACCACGTGCTTCGGATGTTCGGGAGCTGCAGCGACGGGCATGGCTTCCTTCCCATCGTAGCACCCCTACCCCCAACGAATCGTGCCTGGAGGGTGACCTCCGCAACAGTCTAGCCTCGAAAGGTGGGCTGGGCGAGTGCCCAGGGAGATTTCTGTAAGTTCTTTTCTTGGAAGATGTTGCGGCAGTGTCAGCCGCGACGGACCCCGCCAGGAAGCCCTGTGAGTGGCTCCGAATGCATGTGGAGGGCGAGTCGTGTCTCCGGTCTGGCAGATTGGGTGCGGATTCTCTTGGTGCCCGTGTTGCCGTTCGAGCTGGGTGAATGCCATCATGGAGTTTGGAGAAGGGTGTGTGTCCTTAAAAAGCGCGCAGATCGACATTTCCGTGGAGGTTGGCGCAAATCCTGCGCGGGTGCCTGCGAAAGTAGCACGAATGAGGCGGTGAAGTTGTATTTGCCCGAACGTCGATAAATGAAATGGTTATCGGACATTAAACAGCGCCTGCCCCTAACTGGTTTGTCGTCCTCCCCGAGCCGATGGGATGGATGATGTTTTTATCAGCGAGAGCGCAGAGCCAGGGCTGTGCGTGCGCCTGTTCAAGCGATCGGGTGGTGTTCGTTGTGCTGAGGATCACCTGAAACAGGAATGCTACCGTGAAACGAGTGATTTACCGTTGGCATCTTCGGCTTGTCGTTCTTGGCTGTGCAGCCGCCGTCGGTGGGTGTGCTTCGTGCGGCTCAAGGTCCGGATCCGTTTCTCAGGAGCGAACACAAGCGTTGCTGGTCGCTGCGCGGGCGAGTCAAGTGAGTATGTTCGGCGATCTCCCTGCCGGGAGCCCGTCGACTTACTTCAACCGCTCGTCCGTCTCGATGAAACAGCACAGTTTCACTGAGGTGGGAGCAGACTTCGACCCGGATATCGATCGCACCGGGCGATGGATGGCCTTCGCCTCAACTCGGCACAACTTGAACCCGGACCTTTATATCAAGGCCGTGGACGGTGTGGCCGTGACGCAGCTCACGTCGGATCCGGCGCCGGACATTGAGCCGGCATTCAGCCCCGACGGTTCCCGTGTGGCGTTTGCAAGCCGCCGCGACGGGAACTGGGATGTCTGGGTGATCGGCGTGGGCGGTGAACCGCCGACTCAAATCACGAGTACGGCCTCCGACGAAGTCCATCCGAGCTGGTCGCCTGACGGCACGAAGCTGGTGTATTGCAGTCTTCCGGTGGGGGGCGGCCAATGGGAGCTGTGGCTGGCTGATGCTGTGAGGGGTGGACGGCAGCGGTTCATCGGATACGGGCTGTTCCCAGAATGGTCTCCGGTTGGTGACACGATCGTTTACCAGCGGGCGCGGGAGCGAGGTAGCCGGTGGTTCAGTGTCTGGACTCTGACATTGGTGGACGGAGAGCCGCGTTATCCAACCGAGGTGGCATCGAGTGCGACGCGGGCCATGATCCTCCCGTCGTGGAGCCCGGATGGGCGGCAGATCACATACGCGAGTGCATCGGCCGTCTTCCCCGAACCTGGTGCGATGTTCCTGCCGAATCAGAGTGAGGTGTCTGATATTTGGGTCGTGAACGTGGACGGCAGCGGGAAGATGCGGCTGACGGACGGGTACACGGTCAATCACGCTCCGGTGTTCTCACCGGACGGACGGGTGTTTTTTGCGAGCAACAGGTCCGGGCACGAGAACACCTGGTCGACGCTCCCGCTGGCTCATCCGGTGAAAACGTGGACGGCGGATGTGCCGGCTGCGCCGGTTTATCAGGACGCTGCGGAGGAGCCGCCCGTGCGGAGGGCATCGCACGGTGGCGGTTTATAGGATGCTCGCAAATAGGTCGTTTAGGACGAAAGGGACTCTGGCAAATAGACGATGAAGCCATTGTCCCAGGCCGTTGAGCGCCTTTGTCAGCGGAGCATTCTACCGCGGTAGAGGCGGGCCGGAGAAGGAAATCAGGGACGTGCGGTCAAGGAGGACCAAGACAGTGTGCAGACCATGGTGGGGATTGTGGTTTGTGGTTCTGCCGGCGATCGGCTTGATCGCGAGCGGGTGCCACGGACGGAGACGGGCGGAGCCGGTTTCGGTGCCGAACCTGACGCTCGGCACCATGACGATCGCGGTCGCCCCGGCGCTGAACCTGAGCGGATCTGCAAGTTTCGATGAGAATCGGTTTGCGGATTTGCTGGCGAGCGAGTTGAGCTACGCCGAGGGAATATCGGTGATCCCGGTTAGCCGGGTCCTCGGTGTTCTCGCTGCCGAGGGGCTCAGCGGGGTCGAGTCGCCGAGCCATGCATTGGAGCTGGTCGGTCTGCTGGGTGCGGATGGGATTCTCGTTGTAGCGGTGACGGAGTATGACCCATACGACCCACCGATCATCGGAATCTCCGCTCAGTTGTACGGAACACGGCCCCGATCGGGCGGCGGCTCGTTGGATCCGGTCGCGTTATCGCGTCGGGCGCGACTGGCCGCCGGGGACGGATCGAGTTCTCCGCCGCGACTGCTGGGGCAGACGCAGCGGGTCTTCGACGCATCCCATGGTTCGGTCGTGAAGGAGATACAGGCGTTTGCTGAGTTGCGCAGCGCCGACAACGGACCATACGGTTGGCGCAAATTCGTGGTGAGCCAGCAGCATTACATTCGGTATTGTTGTTACGCCACGATCAGGGCGCTATTGGAAGGTCAGCACGAATCGGTGCTCACGGGCGAGGGTCCGGAGCGGTAAGGATGCCATGAACGTGATTCGGCAGCTGTCGCTGGTAAAGGGTGCGGAACGATTCGTGTTCCGATACCAGGCGGGGCATGAGCCGGACGTCATCGACGCTTTCGCGTCACTTGCCGGGGATGAGGCGAGTGAATTCGACTGGTTCGATGCGGCTGTGCTCAGCTACCAAATGGGCCGGCGGTTGGAGACGGAGCTCGATCAGATCGCCACGTAGTCCGGATTTGTCGGGACGGTGACCGCTCCGATATCCAGGACTATGATCAGGTAGCCGTGGGTTGATTCGCCGATCTGTAACGAGCGATGATGACAGAGAATCCATTGATTGACGAGTTTCTGAACTACCTGAAGTTCGAGCGGCACTTCTCGCCTCACACCGCGAAGTGTTATTCCGCGGATCTCGCGCAGTTTTGTGCGTTTCTCGCGGGGGACACGGAAGGGGCGAAGGGGGGTCAGAGCTTCGCCTCTGCCGGCCGTTTGAGGGCCTCTAGCACGGCTGCCTCGGGACAACCGACGGCGTCGGGCACTCCGGGCACGGTGAGTACGGCCGTGCTGTCCGAAACGGATGTGCGGCAGAGGTTACGGGAAGTCCAGCCCGACCAGATCAAGTTGTTCTTGGGTTTCCTGGGAACCCAGAGCTACTCGAAATCGACCATTGCACGAAAGCTAGCCACGCTCCGCAGCTTCTATAAGTTCTGCATGCGGCGCGGCTACGTGCAGTCGCATCCTCTGGCGTCGATCCGGACGCCCAAGCAGGAGAAGCGGCTTCCCAAATACCTCGAGCTCGAACAGATCAACAAGCTGCTTTCGACGCCTGATGACAAGACCCTCCTGGGGGCACGCGACCGGGCCATGCTCGAGGTGCTGTTCTCCACGGGAGTCCGAGTCAGCGAGTTGGTGGACCTGAACTTCCCTGATGTGGACTTCGAAGGCCAGACCATTCGTGTCCGCGGCAAGGGTAAGAAGCAGCGTACGGCACCGGTTGGCTCCACGGCCATCACCGCACTGAAGAAATACCTCGAGTTGCGCCGGTCCGATGCGCGATCGGCCTCGTTCGACCAGGACGCCCTGTTCGTCAACAAGCACGGACATCGCCTCAGCACGCGGAGCGTTCGCCGGAAGCTCGATAAATATCTGGCAGAGGCGGGTCTAGACCCCAACATCAGTCCGCACACGCTACGTCACAGCTTCGCCACGCACATGCTCAACAACGGGGCGGACCTGCGGAGCGTGCAGGAGCTGCTCGGACATCAGTCGCTATCCACGACACAGGTATACACGCATCTGACGACGCCCCGGTTGAAGGTGGCCTACGACGAGGCCCACCCGAGGTCGTAAAGGCACGACCCCGGTTGCCAGACACCGATTCCATACTGTCGCACACACCGCCGCGACGACCGCAAACCCCTCGTGGGGTTTGCGGTCTTGTGGCGTATTGCACTTCTTGTGCATGAGCAAACGGCAATCACAAGTCGTTGCACAATCGCTACTCTTGGCAGTCTCTATTGCTGTCCACGTAACGGCGTTGCGTGCAATGCCCAAGCCCTCTCTCTTGGTCAAGAGTCCACTCTTCTCTGGGTTCGTTAACCAGGGTTAACCGCGATCGTAGAGCAGAACCTGTCAACCGGTGGCAAAACCTAGGGCGATCTGAGAGAGAGGCGTCGCTGGAGCCTTGATGGTCAAAGGCACCCGATTGGGGTGGGGAAAGTGGGGAATGGGTGCCCACTTTTTGCCCACATTGCAGAGTCTGTAGCGGAGCTGTGCTTCGTGAACCGGGTTTTCGGGCCTGAAAACAGCGATATCAGAGTTGCCGCGTGTGTTCGCGGTGCTGGCACGCCCATTGCTCAATAACATCTCGGCGGCCGTGACGGAAACGCTGCCTGGGCTCACGAGTCCAACCCGATACCTGATTATCGTGGGCACCAAACCTCCGAACGATGGGTGATCCGGGGCGGGCCTTAGGGAACCGTGCACTGGGGGGCTGCTTTGGTCGGCTGGGGGTCGATGAGCCGACCTGGCAGCGGCGGGTTTTGACGAGTATCGCGGCTGGCGTGCTGTGGGGGGCACGCCCGTCGCGTCTTTTCATGCGCTGTACGAACACTTCTGAAAGAAGATTGATCCGAGTCTT
>JAUXGE010000243.1 GCA_030622435.1 Planctomycetota bacterium | reverse complement strand
CGGGCCGCGGGAGACCGAGCGTGATTCCACGGCATCCTTCGCACTTTCCGGGAAGATTCCCGCCTCGGGTCCGTTCCGTGACGTGTCCGCCACGCCGCGAGACACGGTAAGTGCACTCTTGGCCGAGAGGAAAACATCGTCGGATGACGCCAGCCAGTCTTGCAGATTCGCATACGGATCCGGGTTGGCTGCGGCCATGCGGAAGAGGGCAAGGGAGGCCGCCCAGTTCTCGCCCGTGGCGGCGAAGACGTTCTCGAACACGTCTAGATCGAGGTTGTATCGTCTTACCCCCATCATGTACGCGTTGTCGGTCGGCAGGGAAGCTACCCAATCGTAACGCTCGGGTCTGTGCATCAGCGGCTGAATCTCGGCGGCGAAGCGATCGCGACCGGCCTGATAGACCGCCTCGCGCCCGGTGATCTTTTCTTCCGACGAGAGATAGGACGAATAAAACTCGTCGAGCTCATCAAACAGTGTCAGCATGAAGTCACTGTATCGATCCCTGTCCTCGAATGTCTCGACAGCATCCCGGATCAGCTCGGGTTGATCCGGGAACCGGTCGGCGACGTACTTGACCGCGCCGGTCCGACCGAAGAACGTGGCCAGACTCTCGTTGAAAGACACGTCGTTGGGTCGCCAGACGTTGCCGTGCAGCAGTTCGTGGAAGACGGTGTTGGCCAGACTGATGTCTGAGCGATCCAGCATTGGCGACAGGACCACGCTCGGGAAGTATCCCGCCCCGCTGTAGGCGTCAACCTCGTACATGAACACGTCGTACCCGGCTTCCTCCAGCTCCAACACCTTGGCGTCGGCGGCGGACCGGCTGAAGAAGCCCAGGTAGGGAACGGTGCCGACAACCGGAAAGGTCCACTGCCTAGGCTCGAACGCATCCCGGCGGCATGCGGACACGTTGAACATCACGGCGTCCCCAGCTGAGTCGTAGAACTTCTCGTAGTCGCTCCCCAGGGTCAGTCCCATGACGTCGCGCGCATACTCACGGGTATCGAGGATCAACTCGAGCTTCGCGACCTGTTCTCCGGTCAAACCTCCGCTCTGAATTGCCTGGCTAAGCGGTACGCTGCGCAGAAGAACGTTAATCTCTCCGGCGGCGAGAGGCAGAAGATAGCACAAATCCAATCCACACCCACCGGCTGCCAAAAGGCCCACGAACAACATGACAACCCACGCCCGCGCGGTGTTTAAACGTGGCACCCTCGACCGATTCTTCTTTCCGTGGAGCACGTCAGAGTCTCCTGATCGGGACAAGAACGCGGTGTCCGGTTATTCTGTCATCGATACTCAACGGTCCACCGGCATCCTGGAGTGATTATCGGTCAATGAGTGAATCGACCGTCAAATAACTGGAATCTCGCAGAACAGGCTGGAACCGTCCACCTCCTCGATGCGAGCTTTGACATTCAGCCCATCGGCCAAGGCACGCAGCCGGTCCGGAGTGATGGTGGTGGCCGTGAAGCCGTCCTTGCAGACAATATCTCCGTCGTGTGTGCGTTCCCAATCGATTTCGCCGAGCAGGCCGTGCTCGGACTGCAACCGGAACCACTCGAGACGGTCCTCCCAGAACCGCTCAGCGTAGGTCGAAAGAAGCACCTTGCCGCCGCGACGTGCGACCCGCAGGCACTCGCTGATCAACGTTCGTTGATCCCTCTTGAACGCGCACAGACCGTTCTGGATGCACAGGACAACATCGAAGACGTCATCATCAAAGCCCAACTCGGCCCCGTCCATTCCGGCGAGCAGGTAGTTGGTCATTCCGCTCAAGAGCTCTCGTGCCATGTCCAGACTGGCAAGCGAGGTGTCAATCCCGACGACCAGCCTGGCGCATGCCGCCAGATCCTTCATGACGCGACCGTAGCCGCAGCCCAGGTCCAGCACGATGTCCGACGGGCTGATCCGGTCGGCGACGTGGCGGATTTCGGCCTCGAGGTATTGCCTCACCCGCGGGGGCGCGACGTCGTAGCACTTGCGTAACCGTTCTGACGACAGTTTTTGTGCGTAGTAGTCGGTCATGGTTCGTGGCCCGAGCGTCCATGTAACGCAACTGGCAGACGATCACTGCCGCCGAGCGCTGCCGCTCATTCGGCTCGTCTGGTAGTCCGCTCTCGTGGACGCTCACTCACCGATGGACCTCACGCAGCGGAAGCCAAGCGAATAGCGAGTGTCGTCAGGGGCCCATCCGTCCCGGTCGGTGATTCGCACGAAGACGGGGTTGGGCTCGTCCCAACTGCCGCCGCGTGCGGCCCGCCCATAAAACGGCTCCTCATCCTCACGAAAGGGACCATACTGCGTGTAGATCCAATCCTCCTCAGGTCCGCCCGGATACGGAGTGCGCTGGTTCTCACACCATTCAGCCACGTTCCCGCACATGTCGTGAAGACCGAACCCGTTGGCCGGATAGCAGCCCACCGGTCTGGTGCGTATAGTGACCCATCCAAGCACTCGCGGGATGGCCGTGACGATGTTCTCGTCGGCGCGCCAGCCGTAATTGGCGCAAGTGACGTCGGGTGAATTGCCCCAGGGAAACCACTGTACGTCCTGACCTCCACGTGCCGCGTACTCCCACTCCGCTTCAGTCGGGAGTCGCTTCCCAGCCCACTCGCAATAGGCTGTGGCGTCGTTCCATGAGACGTCGATCACCGGATGGTCCGACCGGCCTTCGGTCGCGTATGCCTGCCAGCCGCGCTGGGCGTCGTATCCCGTGTCGTCGATGAACTGGGTGAACTGTGCGTTTGTCACCTCGTGTGTGTCCATGTGGAACGCCTCGACGTCCACGGTGTGTCTCGGTATCTCGTCACCGAACCACCACATGGCGTGAAGCTCCGACATGTGCGGCACGGCTTGCCCCATGTCCACGAGCGCCTCGAGGTCGTCTTCGTCGATGCCCATTTCGAAACTTCCGCCGGGGATCAGAGCCATACCTTCCAGGACATACCCTTCGGTATCGACGGCCGGCGTGGGTGTTCCCGGCTCGATCTCGATCGCCTCACAAGCTGAGCCGTCCGGGTCGCAATCCAGTTCCGCCACCCCCGAGCCCGCGCAACCGGAACCGGCGAACGTGAAAGAGAGAATCAGAAGGCTCCGAACACTAAGTCCAAGAGCGAATCTGGTCTCGCACGCTGTGTTCAGCGTGCTGTCCACAAAGGGCCACGTACCATTTCTGAAAAGTGACATGGTCAGGCTCCGTGCGAAGGTGTCGACGGCGTCGCCCACGAGGGCGGCGCATACAACCGCTAGACAAAATCCGAGACTGCACCGGTCCATGGTCGAACGGCGGAAATCAACCGATCGTGTATTGTACAGGGAGCGCCCGAAGGTGCCAGCCGGTTGCGCTCACGCACGGACGGGTCTGCGGGGAAAAAGGGGACGGGCACCTTGCGGGACTCGCTTCCCAGTCGCGTGACCGGCCATGAGTTCGGAGCCAGTCCCCTTTTCACGTGAGAATGCGAGCTACAAGCCCGCGCACACTCCTCCCAACGTACTGTCGAGCATACACATACGGGACAGGCTTTCCAGCCTGTGTGTTGACCGACTGCAAAGTCGATCCCACGTGAAGACGGCGACGTCAGAAGTAGGTCGGGCTCCGCCCGACGGGATGACCTACTGCCCGGGGACGGATGTCTCCCGGCGAGTTCCGGTTTATTGTGGTTCGTGGGGCTTACCTTTGCCGATCACGAGTCAAGGCGGCGGTGTGGGCGTTCCCGTGCGGCCTGTTACCCCGCGGTAAATGTTTTGCCACGTATTGTCTTGGCAGGAGCCAGGCTCATGAAAAGTGAAAGTCACAGAGTATGCGACCCGCAGCAACCGTCCGCCCAGCCGGGCACTAACAGCGCGCCCATATCTCGGATCATCGGGCTTGGCGCGTTCGCGGCCATCTGGATTTGGGCAATCGGGGGCAAGGTCGATCTGCGTGCCTTCGTGGATCGTGGAAGCTTGTTGATCGTGATCGGGTGTTCGTTAGCCTTGCTGCTGGCGGCCTGTGGATGGACGGGATTGCGCGGCGCTGTGACAACGCTCATCGGAAAGCCGGTGTCAGCACGTGCCACGCTCGACGGCCTGCATGTCTTTCGACTGGCGGCCGCCTTTGCATTGGCGTGCGGGCTTGTCGCCACGCTCGTGGGATTGATCGTCTTTCTCCAGAACATGTCCGATCCATCCAAGATCGGCCCGGCCGTGGCATCGGCCATGCTCCCCTTGCTCTACGGAGCGGTAGTCGCCTTGCTGTGCTTGGTTGCGGCAACGGTGCTGGCACGTCGCGAGACGAGCGGCGAAGCCGCTATCGAACTCGACCGGCTGAGCCGACAGTCCGTTCGGGCAGCTAGTGTGGCGGCCTGCGCCGGAGTCTCCGCGGTCTTGCTGGTTCTGTTCGTTTCGCTCTTGTCCATGTCCGAGATCAAACGCGATCCGAGATTCGACGCCACTATGAATGACCTCCGGATGCGGTTCGGCGGGGATCCTGCGCGGGAAAAAGAGGACAGGCACCCCGCGGGGCTCGCTTCCCAGTCGCGTAACCGGCCATGAGTTCGGAGCCAACCCCCTTTTCACGTGAGAATGCGAGCTACAAGCCCGCGAACACGCCTCCCAACGTACTGTCGAGCATACACATACGGGACAGGCTTTCCAGCCTGTCTATTGACCGACTAGAAAGTCGGTCCCACATGAGAATGGCGGCGCCAGTGGCAGCGCAGTGGGACTCACCGGCCCTTGCTCCGTCCCGGACCTCCATCCTGACGCACCCAATCGATACCGTCGAGAGCGAAACAAGCCCCGTAGGGGCGAAAGTCATCAGCCCACGGCGCAAGCCGTGGGGATGATGTTGTGCAAGTTGATACGAGCCCCGTGGGGGCGACACGCGGATTCTCGTTGATGTCGGATGCACGACGTGTGTGAGGATGGAGTGCCGTGCCTACAGAACTGGATGCGGCGAGACCGGGTCAACCGGTCTTCCCTACCCCTATCAAACGACCTTGCGATGTACTGCTAGTTGCGGCGGGCACTGCATAAACGCGTAGCGCAGGCATCTTGCCTGCATCGTAATCGCAGCTCGTGCAGGCTGGAAGCCTGCGCTACAAACGACCTTGCGCTGTACTGCTAGTTACGGCGGGCACTGCGATGAGGCCATGGAAGGCTATCGGATACCTACGCTGCTCGACGCATGAGCAGTCTCACAGTTGTCTGGGCCCGGAGGTTCAGGCGGAGTGCATCCGGCCCTACGCCACCCTTGAGAGCATGCACAAAGACATCATCACCGACGCCGCAGTCTCAGGCGGGAAGCCCTTGGCCAAACGGCTCGTTGTTCTACACAGATCCTGCGGGGCGGCCATTCTCTGTGGCACGTGCGAATATTTCGTGTCGCTACGTAACGGCCGGCGCCCCCGCCGGCCGTCGTACGCAATAGCACTTGCCCGGGAAAACGGCCTGCGAGGATCCAGGCCGCTACGATCTCAGTAGGACGACAGAATGACGGGATGCCACAAAATATGGTCACACCACAAATCCCGCGGCGTTGTCCGACGTTGCCCGTTCGTCTTTCCGGGGGGACCGATCCTCAGCCGATTGCTCAGAATTAGCCTGTCGCAAGGTTCGGTGGGGTGTTGTCTCCTGCTGTACAGTCGCGCGAGATCCCTTGGGCTCACCAACCATCTTCCGACACATCTGGAGCAGTGAGCCGGGCCTTAGTGTTTATCGGACGTGCTTCTGGTTCCCTGACAGCTACGTCCGGGGATCAGGCTTATGTTGCGGTGGTTATCCGCCCGGCCAAGCTGCGAATCGGTTGGATCCGGACGACGCGTACTACGACGGAACAGCATCTGCGAACCACGAGAGGGACACACTACACGCTCCCGGACAGACTTTGCCCGGGGTCCGGTACTTCCCCAGCCGGCGGGAGCGTTGATGGCTGAGTTGCGGTGCCGCCTGTTGTCACTCCCATGTCCTTCTGTTCTTCGGGCTGCTCGGCGCCGCACTCGTCGCGGTCGAACATCAACGCGGTGTCACACAAGTCCTCGATGAGACTCACCAGGTCGTGCTCCGGTAATGACGTAGGGCTGATGCCAAGAACCTTCTGAATCTTGAACACGACGTGCTCCGGCAGTTCCAGCCAGCGATCTTCGGCCATCTGTTGCTCCTACCGTCCGCCCAGACGGTCATCTCATCGATCCGTTTGAATCCTTGCCAGCACCGCCTCCGAGGTGACGGTATCACCTTCGTCGTACGGCAACGACATGAGGAGCCCAGATGCGGGTGCCACAATCTCGCACGTCCCGTTGTCATTGAAGAGCACGGCAAACAACTCACCCTCTTCGATCTCATCGCCCTCCTCGAAGTAGAGGTCGGAAACAGTGGCGTGGGCGATCACAGCTTGTTCCTTTGCCTCGACTGGAGGAGCAAGGACGGTCGCAAGATCAGGCACTTCAATTCCGATTATCATAACGCTGCTGTCTTCTCGGCTCAGTTCAACCCATGGTGGCTCAAGCGCCGACTCTGCCATGACCTCCCGCATGCCAGCGTGAACGCCGTCTAGGTATCGCCCGTTCCTTTACCGTCCTTGTTCTCACCGCTGCTGGCCGAGGCTGGTGGTATCTGCTCCGGCGGCTTCTCCAGATCAGCCACGCAGGTCTCGCACAACCACTGTCCGGTCTTCGAGTACTTCGTGATCCGTTTCACATCCTTATGGCATCCTTCGCACTCAGGCCTTTGAGCCTCCTTCGGACGGATGGCTTGTATCCGGAAGATCGCTCTGCTTAGAATCGGATGGAGGCTTCACCGCCCACTCCTGGTCCTTCCACTCGATCAGGCCCTCCTTCTCCATCTTCATGAGCAAAGAGAACAGCGGGTTGCGGGAAATGCCGAGAAGGGAACATAGCCCGACTGCGTCTTGGGGGCTGTCAGCCAGCAGTTTCAAGACTCTTGCTCTATCATCCATGTTCATCGGCCCCTTGCCGCGCACGAATGCCGCGGCATCTGCCTAGAATCCGAGATCCAACTCGTCGAGCTTCTGTCGAAGCTCACGGGCGTCAAACGGCATCATGATCATGCTCTGCACGGTGTTGCCAAGAAGGTGCTTGATAAGAGGGTAGACGTACCGACCGGCGCAGCACAGCAGCGGGGCACTCTGCCTCACGTGCGACCGCAGCTTCGCACAGAGTGCCTGTGTTTGCTCCAAGTTCTTAGCGCTACAGCGCAAAGTCGGCCGGATGAGCTTGTGGGACCGACTTTCCAGTCGGTCTCTTTGGGCAAGGAGGGCTCCTGACCGGCTGGAAAGCCGGTCCCACATGTTCTTCAAAACGCAATAGAGCAACATTGCGCTGTAGTGTTAGGCGCGCAGGAGATCACCAGG
>JAUXGE010000231.1 GCA_030622435.1 Planctomycetota bacterium | reverse complement strand
GGCCTGGCCTGGGCACTGATCTTCGGTCTGTTCGTATCGACCGTCTTTACGTTGGTAGTAATTCCCATGGTCTACTACATGGCCTACGGCCGACGTGCGATACAGTAGGTCCGCATGCCGTTGATGTATTAGCAGTACAGCGCAAGGTCGCCATAAACGCGTAGCGCAGGCATCTTGCCTGCATCGTAATCGCAACTCGTGCAGGCTGGAAGCCTGCGCTACAAACGACCTTACGCTGTACTGTTAGATAATCCACCGGGACCGTCATGTAGCACAGCCGCCCCCGGCTGTGAACGGACAGGCAAGTCATCGAACCGGCTGCTATTCCCTTGCAACCAGGTCGTGGAAAAGCTGTAGGGTGGGTCATTGACCCACTTTATTGTGTCGCGAGAAGGTCGTGGAAGAGGGCGTAGTAGGTCGGGTCCGCAGACCCGACAACCCGAAATCCGGCGCGGAATCCTGGACTGAAATCCGGAAATCCAGGACAGGGACCTGTTGTTGTCCTCTCTTCCTCTCGGCCTTGCGTTTTCTGGGGCGACTAACGCAGAGCCCGGGGCCGAAGACGCCAGAATGCCCAAGACGCTTCATCGAATAAACTCGCCCAGCGCATCCACGAGCAAATCCAGCAACTCTCGCGCTTGGCTTTCGTTGAGGTATGCCGGACGAAAGACCAGTCCGAGCTCGAGTCGGCCTGCTGCCATTGTGGGTGCGAGGAGCATCGGCATCGCAGGTCCGGGCGGACAGGCGCGGACATAGTGCCGAATTCGTCCCATCGCCTTGCCGAAGCGGGCCGCATCGACGGAAACAGTGCTGACACCGGCGCAGAGCGGGAAGACTTTGCGATAGCTCGCCTCACTGTGCGGGATTCTAAGTGCCGGCCAAAGATACTTGGTGAACAAGAATCTCCAGGAGGGCTCGATTGGCCCCTGGAACGCCTTGAGTCGTCGGGTCTGGGGCACGATCTGGGCAAGAACTCCACGCATTCCGGCGTCCGGCCTGTCGATAAGCAGGGCAGCGTCACTGAGGCAGACACCGAAGAGGTCGGGAAGACCTTCGCTTACCCGTTTTCTGCGGCTGAGTACCGTAGCCACCGCGATCTTTCGACGGCGACGGTGGGTCCGTCGCGCCGGCGTCAGTTGCGCGAGAGTGGTCACCAGGGTGGCCAGAAACGCGTCGTTTAGGCCCACTCCTTCAGCCCTGCAAACACCTCGAAGACGGTCCAGTGTTCCATCCGGTACGGACTGCAAGAGAAACTTCGTTTCACTGCGTCCGCTCCGATCCTCGTGCATCCGGTGCGCATACCGTAACTTGAAGTACTGGTGAACGGCGCGTGCCAACGACCGCACGTGGCCCGAGCGATGTGATCCCCGATTGAACAGGTTCCCATGATTCGACATGGGAGTGTTCAAACCCGAGTCTTCGCCGGGTAACGACAGGTTCAGGTAGTGATGTAGTACCAGTGAGAGTAGCGCTTGGATGGAATACGCATCGGCCGCGACATGATGGTATGCCAGAATGACAAGATGCGCATCATTCGCAGTGTCGTCAAAGACGATCCAGCGAAGAGGGGAGTGAGGCTCAGCAGAGAAGGGCTTGTTCATCTCCTCGCTGATGACGGCGCACAGCGTTTGCCCTGCGTCGCAGCCGGCTGGAAGCCGATGTATCGGGATGTCCTCGACCGGCCTGTAGCGATAGGTTCGGCGCTCGCCATCCACCGTGAGTTCCCCGACTCCAGCGGCGGCACAGGCACAACGGACGGCCCCCCGAAGGGCGTGCACGTCGGCCCTGCCCGTCACGCTGACTGCATGCACGGCGTTGTACGGGTGGATCTTCTCCCACTCCAACATCATCTGTTGAAAATGATTCAGCCGAAGAACCGGTGTTTGCCATCGTGTTTCTTGGCGCTCGCTAACTTGAGCTTGTTGTTTTACCAAGGGCATAACAGTTCAACGGATGGCACCAATGCGCGGTAGGAATCTTCCGGTACGCTCGCAGTATTCGCTGTAGGATTGGCCGTGCATCTCGAGAAGGAACTCCTCTTCGTTACGAGCCTTCAGGTACATCAGGGTGATATGCACGGCTGCGATCGCCAGCATGGCGGGGGTAGGAATAACCACAACCGTACAGAGCATGAGGGCGATGCTCAGGGCATAAATCGGATGCCGTACCTTTGCGAAGGGGCCGTTTGTAATGAGCTTGCTCTCGTCCTCTGGATCTACACCCATCCGCCAGTCGCGCCCCATATGGCGCCAGCACTGAATCGACAGCAGCAGGCAGACGACGGCGACGCCGGCCGCCGCTATCCGCAAGGTTGCAAACACCCAGCCGGAACTCGCAAACACGGGCACACCGATCCAAGGGTGGTCGGCTGGGTTCTGCGCAGAAGCGACGAAGGGCATGGCGATCCATGCGGTAATGAGCGGGACCCAGACCATCCACATCAGGCGCTCGCGCCCCTGAGTCGGGATGAGGACTCGATGCACGCGACGCTTCCGCCGACTGACACGCACGACCATGGCACCAACACAGAACCAGTAAGTCGAGATCGTAATGCCCAATACTAAAGCCGGTAATTCGTGCATACTCACCGTTCCCCGAGAGAATCACGAACCATTCGACGCCCCCCGACTTACCGCTACGCCTCGTGCCGACCGGAGCGGGGGACAGATTCGCAGCACTTCCTTCACGACAAGATCGTGGACCGGACCACTCGCGTCAATGTTGAAGTGATCGATGCGCGAAGCCAAGGGGCCGAAGATCTCCCGTGATACGATCATGTTGACGATTTCAGTTCGGGTGTTGCCGTCCTCGGCTTCCACCGGGTTCCCGGCGAACACAAAGGGAAACAAATGGCCCAACACCGTTGGTCGATAAAGGTGGAGACACCGAGCCACGTTACTCGGCACACCGGGTGGACTGGTCGCGTCGAGGAGCACGAGCAACTCGACGTCGATGTTCCGTTTGCCAAGAGTCCGTGCCATCCGGACGGCATTATCAGCCCCGTGACTGTGCCCGATCAAGATCAGCGGCCCGTGCAGATCCCCGCGCAACCACGCTCGGTGGATCTCGCGTCCCAAAGCCTGCCACGAAGGGCCGCTCACCGATATGGCAGCAACGCCCTCGCTGCGCAGGCGTTCGGCCAGGTCGTTCAATCCGAGAGAAAAAACGTCCAGCAACCCCCGCATGCAGAACACCCGCCCGATGTGAGATTCTGTTGCGCTGCCGATTCGCGGAGCGGCACAACCCCCCGCGAGCACGGCAAGCCCCACTATCAACGCCGCCAACCGCAACCGGCCCCTACCCCGCAGCGCGCCCGACAACCCCATGGACCGAAGGACCGGCCCCGGGATGCTACCGATACCATGAACGGTCGAGCGGTTCAACGCAACCTCGAGGGTGGATGAAGACGGTTCCGTGGCCGCACGCACATCAGCCGGCATTGGACGATTGCCCGGTGGTTCGATGACCGTCCGGGGCCTTTCCACCGGCAAAACCGCGTTGACTTCCCACGTTGACGAATTCGACGAATCGACGCCCTGGGGCGGTCCGCGCCGCGTCGCCGAGACGGCCCGGAAGTTCGGAGAACGAACGGTGTCCGGACAGGAACACATGAAACAGGGCACGTAAATCCTCGACCTCCGCTTCGGAAAACGTCTCGAGCGCGTCCTCGTTCACGCCCGCGATGTGGTCGTCGGCCGACACGCTCGCGAACGGAACGATATCCTGACGAATCGTTACAGCCGACTCGACCCGCGTCCACTCCCCAATACGTGTGAACTGATGTAGCCCCGTCCCCGGGCCCATCGTGACGTCGTCCCCAACCTGCGTGTGTCCCGCAAGAAGGACATGATTGCCAAGTACTACGCGGTCGCCCACGCTGGCGTTGTGACCGACGTGAGCCCCCACGTGCAACATGCAATCTGCGCCAATCACCGTCTCGGATTCAACCCCCGAACCGCGGTGCACGGTCGCATATTCGCGGAAGATCGTCCGCGGGCCGACACGGCAGAAACTACGTTCCCCCTTGTATTTCGTGTCCTGGGGGGCGTGACCGACGATCGAGCCGGGATGGAGGATGCACTCTTCGCCGATCTGGGTCCAGCCCGTCAGATATGCGCCGAACAGGATCCTGCATCCGGCACCGATGCGTACATGTTCATCGATGACACAGCGCGGACCGATCTCGACACTTTCGTCAACCTCGGCACGAGGATCGACAATGGCTGTGGAGTGGACGGGCAAGCTTTTGCCTCCTCTAGCCGGGCTCCAGGCGGCCGACTTTCAGGGTCTAAGGTTCTTCGTCGGACGGTCGAGATCGTACTTAGTTATTCGAGATCGCATTACGCTCTTGCTCCTTTCTGGAAACAAGGTCATGACCCACGCCGTCCTCGGGGAGGGTATCAGACTTTATGGCCGCACGCAAAGAGCCAGTGGCGATTCCACATGTTGTTGGTAAAGGCCTGCAACTGGCGCAGTTCAGCCGAGTTTTATACAATCGGGAGTCCCCACTCGCGCAATCCGAGGCATGCCCGTACCGTATTCAGCCGTCCAAAACATGTCACAAAATTAGGTATGGTATCACTTGATTATTACTGGTATACTGTTGACGGTATTTGTGGGGGAACCGTCTCTCGGATGCGCGGGTTCCGGCTGGCATCGCCCGCGTGCCAGTGGCCTGCAGCGCGAAACACTACGGAATCGTTCCGCCCACTGCGAACCGCGCCTCGGAGAAGGAGCGGATAGATACGCCCCGGGGCCAAAGAGAGCTACACGAAACGGAGGGAGCAGGATCATGCACACTCAACACCTGAAATCTAGCTGGCGTCTGGGGCTGCGCATCGGCACCCTTGGCATTTTCTTCGCTACGAGCATCTGCGGTTGTGCCTTTAAGGCCGACGGTACGGGCGACGGGGGCGGCGATCTCCTGGTCCTCAGCATGCGCGAGCTCTCTGACGATGAGCTGACGCTGATCGCTCCGGAGGACGCCACCATTGAGTGCGATTCCACCCGAAACGACGGTGCCCTGGCTAGATGGTTGAGCAGCGCCGCTGCGGAGAGCACCTGTAGTGGTGTAACGCTGGTCAACGATTTTACAGGCCTGTCCGACGATTGCGGCTCGACCGGATCTGCAACGGTTACATGGGTCGCCGAGGATGACTGTGGAAACGAGGCGACGCATACCGCGGTGTTCGTCATCGTGGATACGACTCCACCAGAGATCGGCGGGCCCGAGGACGTGACGGTTCCATGCGAGGGCACGAGCACAGCAGATGCGCTCCAACGATGGCTCGACAGCGCATCCGCCGGAGACGATTGTGGGGAACCTACTCTATCAGCAGATCCGATCCGCCTCTCCGAAGATTGCGAAGGGGTCGGTACTACACGCGTTACTTGGACGGCAACTGACGATTGTGGCAACGTGAGCACACACACGGCCACTTTCACGGTCGAAGGCACAACGTCGTCGCTTGTCCTCACCATCCCCGACGACGTGGTCGTGGAGTGCGACGGCGAAGGCAATGAAGGCGAATTCGATCGCTGGGTGGCTGTCGCCGCGGCGGAAGGTGGCTGCGGCGGTATCTCGCTCACCCATGAGATCACGCGAACGGCGGACCAATGTGGCGGCACCTTCATCTCGCAGGTTACCTGGACAGCCACGGATGCATGCGGCATCACGGTGACCGGGTCAGCTTTGTTTACGGTCGCGGACACGATCGCACCGGATGTGAACGGACCGGAAGATCTGCAACTCGTCTGTGGCGATCCCGACAACCGCTCGAACATCGATCGCTGGCTGGCTAGCGCCTCGGCTGAGGACGACTGTGGCGACGTGACAATCGTGGATGATTTTGAGCGGTTGTCTGATGGATGCGGTCAATCCGGCTCTGCGACCGTTACTTGGACGGCCACTGACGAGTGTGGAAATACGAGTACCCACGTGGCCACTGTTGCGGTCGTTGACTCCATCGCCCCCAATATCACGGTTCCTGAAGATCGATTGGATTTTTGCGAGGGTGACACCGATTTGGGGGACCTGCGTGTCTGGTTGGCCGGCGCGGTGGCATCCGACGAATGTGGCGAGGCCGCAATCCAGCACGATTTCAGTCGTGAGAGCGTATCGGAAGCATGTGACGTTGTCGTCACGTGGACGGCCACGGATGAATGTGGAAACTTTGTTTCGGACACTGCCGTGGCTGCTATTCAGGACTCTGAACCCCCTGGAATCACCCTCGAGGGTTCGTCCGAGATGATCCTGGAGTGCAACGTTGACACCTATGTTGAGCTGGGTGCTGAGGCTATCGACGCCTGCGACACAGGCCTGACACAGGCCGAGATTGGGGGCGACATTGTCGATACGAGCGAACCGGGTCTGTACATTGTCTCGTACCACGCAACCGACCTCTGCGGCAACATAGGCACGCCGGTGACACGAGACGTGGAGGTGGTAGATACCCTACCGCCTTCTGCGGTTGAGGGGATCGCCGTCGAGCTGTGGCCGTCGAATCACGATTACTGGAGCCTGAGCCTGGCAGACTGTGTTCGCGACCTATGTGAGATCGACCTCGACATCAACGCGGTCGGACAGATTCTATCGATCTACAGCGACGAACCGGAGAACGCAAACGGCGACGGCAACACCCTCGACGACATCGTCATCCTCTCGAACAGTGAATTCATGCTTCGGGCGGAGCGGCAGGGCGGCAGTAACGGCCGCGTTTATGGCATCATGTTCGAGATCAGCGATTCCGCTGGGAACAGCACCACCGACACTTGCCTGATCGGCGTCCCACATGACCAGTCCGGTGCATTGCCGAGCGACGACGGACCCGGCGCGGGCTACACGGTGCTGCCGTAGGATGTCTTCAGGAAAGAGGATCTTGTGCAAACTCGAGACGCCCCGGCGACCGGGCTCAGCGCTGGCGCGCACCGGTCGGAGCGTCGATTCTGGAAGCCCGCAGCGGAACGTCCGCGCCGACGACGTGGCTGATGAGGATTGAAACAGGTATGGCGTCCCAGTCATACCGTCTGTGATACTCGAGCGTGAGCAAACTGCGTCTTCATACGATTGCGATGAACATCGGAGTGGTCCCGACGTATGTCGGGAAGCCTCGTGGACGGCGCCCTTCCGATCCTCGCGTCACCCACGAGGAATAACGCCACACGAACGCGAGGAACGCTGTAGCATCATTTACCCCTGCAACCGCACTTCGATCCACATGAGGGCCGCCTCTCCGGTCGCGGGCGAAATCTCACTTCGCCATTCGCCCGATCGATGCCGATGCCGAAGTTGCGCTGACATGCGTTGTCGGAGTCGCTCGGGTCCCGCCACGTGCCGTCGTTCGATCCTCCGAAAGGACCCGGCGGCTCGGCACCCTCGGCATCCTCATTCACATCGTCCTGACTTGGCTGATGCGTGGCGTACGTGTCCGTGCCGCCTACGTCGAGAAAGAGACCAAGGGACGTCGTGTCAGAGAAATAGTCGCTCACACCTCCTCGGGCGCTGAACCGCTGATCGAATAGCGTCATACCCGGACTGTTCCCCGCCTTGCCGATGTAACGATCGTCACCTCCGATATCCACCACGGCCGTCACGCTCCGGTTGATCGAATAGCTGATACCGTTGCCCTTGACATCATACACGTCGTTGCCACCGACGTTGACCAGAAGCGAGATGGTGAAATCATGCCCCCATCCGGCGCACATGTTCGAGGTGGCTTCACACGCATGCAGGTC
>JAUXGE010000077.1 GCA_030622435.1 Planctomycetota bacterium | reverse complement strand
CTCGCCCTTGGCGCTCTACTGTTGTTGCCATCTTCCTGCATCCTGCTCACGGTTGGCGCGCTGTTCGTGACGCGGCGCGAGCCGCGCTTGAGCGACGGCGCCACCGAGCCGACGAGTCGTCGTATGACGCGTCGCGCCCTTGGACTCCTGATCGTTTGGGCGGTCTGCTTGGCGCTCGCGATCACCGGTCGGCTGCGCAGCGGATTGCTCTGGCCCACCTTTGTTTGGGTTCACTTCGTCGTCGCCGCTTTTTTGCTCTGGTATGGCAGGCACATCTTTGCGCGTGCCGCGCGTTATCGAATGCGAAGTGTCGCCACGGCGGCATCCGTCTTCTTCACGATCTTAAGCGTCGCGTTGCCAATCGCGTTCCTCGCGTTCATGCTGATCACCTCCGCCACCGCCCTCCCCGCCGTCGCGGCAGCCGGTGCCCCCGGGACATCCACGCCCGCTCTACCGACCGCATCCGAGCGTTTCGTCATCGTGGCGTACCTTTCCCTCACCCTCGCCGTACCTCCAACGGTGTTTGCAGCTATCTTCGCTGCATTATGGATGGCGCTCAGGAAGCTCAACACCCGGACCTGACGCAGGGCCGGCAGCATCCTGAGACCGCGGGTAGAAGACGCACGACCGTAGCCCATTTGAAGTGGGTCCGTTGTGAACACGCCCCAAAGCTGCGATGAACTCGCTGTATCAACTGATAACCACCCAACATGGGCTCGTGCGTGATCGAGATCATATGCGCTAAAGCGGCCTTGAACGTCGGACGCCAGAGACCCCATGGAGATCACGCCACACGGTATGACCCATGATGCCGCCTATACTGTCACACACCCACCCATTCCCTCAGGTGTACTTGCCCTGCACCGAGATGTGGTGTACACTTATCATGCCCGACAGCGGGTGAACGTCGGCTCCATGCCGTGTGTTCAGGTGCGAAGCACCCGAACCTAGCCTGCTGGGGGCATTATTTTTGCCAGCGTCAACGGGTTCTCATCCGTATACCACTCGCCGTAATCGTTATTCCGCGTGTCGTCCAGGTCCATGATTAGACGGTAGCTGGGTCGGAGCAGATCGAAGAACCGAGCCTCTCGCTTCTCGTACATGCGTTGCAGCGCCCAAAGGTAGTAGTCGACAACCTGAAGTCCTCCATGTTCGTGCGGATTCGCCGAACGGATCTCCATCGGTTTGTCTGAGGGCAATCCGGTCTTGCGCTCGAAGTTGGCCTTGGCTTTCTCAATCGCCAGCGCCATCGCCTCCCGTCGCACCCACTTGGCATGTTTGGCGAAGATGATGACGTTCCCATCTGCTTTGTGCAGCACGTTACGGAACAACCGCTTGACCAGTTCCGCGTACACGTTGCGGAGCGTCGGCTTTCGGCCCCTCCTCTTGTACTCCGCTCTTGCCCCCGTTGCGAGTTGGTGTTTCCGCCGAATGGCCACGAACACCTTGGCCTTGCAAGTGGAAAGACGCGCGAACACATCACGACGGACTTCTGGAAGGTCCTTGCTTCCGTGAAACGCCGTTGCCGTCTTGCTCGCCTCAGCCCGCATCGACGGGACACCCTTGAAGTAGGCGTCGGCCAGCAGCTCGGCGCGGAGTTCTGACAAAAGCGCGTCAACGAAGGGAGGATCGGGAATCAGCGCAACACCGACCATGAAGGTGTTCGAGACGCCTCGCTCCCCAACGATGATCCGGCCACGCTTATTGAAAAGCGTCAGGTCACCTGCTTCGTCAACGAAGAAGTGATTGACTTGTGGGCTGCTCATTGTCTGGTGGCTTCCTCGACGATCCTGATTTCGTCGTCGGTTAGATCGTATAGCTCGTAGACCAGGTTGTCGATCTGCCGGTCTGTCGCGTCGATCTGCCGCTGAATGGCCGTCTTGTCCGTGGGCGTACTCTCGGCGGCGAACTGACTGCTCAAGTCGAGCACTCAATCCGAACCGCGCCCGTAAGGAAGCGGCCCACACGCAGAACCGCGCCCGTAAGGAAGCGACCCACAAGCAGACCCGCGCCCGTAAGGAAGCGGCCTACACAGCTCCGTCCAAGTCAGCACCCTGATCCTCGCACACATATTGACACGCCGCCTCCAGTTGATCGGGCCTCCACAGGTACCGCGTACTTCCGTGCCGCACCCAGGCCTTCGTGCCTGGTGCCAGGACCCCGGCTTCCACCATACGCCTAGTACTCCACGACTTCAGCGTGTTCATCACACGCTCGGGAGTCTCTGGCGCACCGACCACGACGCGTACGTGATTGGTGCGTACGTTCAAAGTGTGCACAGTCCAATCCCGGTGGTCCGCGACTTCCAAGATCGTCCGGTGCACGATGGCGCGACGCCGGGCGTCCAGCAGTACATGAGGGCGTTTGAGGCGTCGCTGTTCCTTTGATCGACGCTGTTCGTCCTCATCGAGCATGGGCGTCCCCGGTATGTTGTGATCCCGATCGACCGAACCACGCGCGTCTCCGTGAAGCCAAGTGCCGCAAGTTGGGAACGTAATCAGATAAGCGAGAGGCCAGTTGCCCCCTTCAGAACCGCGCCCGTCAGGAAGCGGCCCAGACGCAGAACCGCGCCCGTCAGGAAGCGGCCCCTGAACAGTGGACTCAGCCGCTTCCTCGCGGGCGCGGTTCGGATTGGGGGTCATCACCGGTTCGGGGGCTCCGGGCGACGCAAGCGTTCCGGGTGGTCCAGCCGCTTCCTCACGGGCGCGGTTCGGATTGGGAATCGTCACCGGGTCGCCTCCTCTACGATGCGGATTTCCTCGTCGGTCAGGTCGTAGAGTTCGTAGACCAATCGGTCGATCTGCCGGTCGGTCGCGTCGATCTGCCGCTGAATGGCGGTCTTGTTCGCACGCTGGATATGGTCGTTGGCCATATCAGCTTGCTCCTATGCGAGTTGACTGCCGCAGCAGCATCCGGACCGCATCGTAGCCGTGCCGGGTGGCCGGTGTCAACGAGAGTCGCATCTCGGCGGCGTGGTAAATGGCTTTGCGCGTGGTGGAAGCGAATCGTCGTGTCCCCCACCTCTCCGAACCGCGCCCGTAAGGAAGCGGCACTGGTGCAGAACCGCGACCGTGAGGAAGCGGCACTGGTGCAGAACCGCGCCCGTAAGGAAGCGGCCTACACAGGCCCGGGCAGGGGCTATCGCACCAGACGGCCGGCGGGGACGCCGGCCGCTACAAGAGACACGGATCCTCCGCACTTTTCGCAAATGACGGTCACACCCAAAGCTGGTCTGGGTTCTCGAAGGGCTTGACGGCGTGAGTCGGGTGCCGTAAACGTGAGTCCCTGTTCTCATGATCCTATAGACCTTCTTGTTGTGGATGAACAATCATGTATCGGAACGTCCCATCGGCTCTGCTGCGAGTCACGATCGTCGCATTGGGTTTCGGCATCGTCCTTATGGTTGGCGGGTGTCAGTCGCACCGGCTCGAGGTTGTTACCGATCCACCCGGATCACACGTGACGATCAAAAGCGCCAAGGCGAGACCCGTGCGGTCTGGAGCGGCCCCTTTGCGGGCCAACCTGCCCTATAACGGCGTGAACAACCATTTCCTCGTGGAGGTCCGGCCTTCCAAGAACCTCTCCGAGCGGTACCTCCCCATGAGCCGGGAGCTGACAAAGGAGCAGTATGACGCGCTGCCCACAGGGAAGCAGTCGAGTATACGGCGTCTCACGGTGGCGTTGGACGAAAAGGACTTCGTCACGATCCCATACGTCGAGGTCGTCCTCGATGCCCGGCGGCACTGGCGCGGCGTGGTAACCCGCTCCCGCGCGTACAAGGATGTGAGGGAGACGGGTGGAGCGGTCCCGGCCCTCATCGTCGAGTTCGGAGAGAACCTGGGTATCCAGGCGATGGCGTTGTCCCCCGACGGCGACCGCGTCGTCTACTCCGTTGCTACCTACAATAAGACGGCGAAGGAGTTGAAGAAGATCTTCGCGGATGCCGAGCCGCGTCATCTGGATATTGTCGGCGCGAACTTGCGCGGTGTCAGTCTGACTCGCGGCGGTATCGAGCACATCACATCCGAGAGTTTCCGTGACATGTTCCCGAGCTTCACTCCCGACGGTGAATCCCTGCTGTTCTCCTCGAATCGCCGTCGTCCGAATTCGGAGGATCTGTTGAAGATAAGTGCCACCAAGCGAATCGGCATCCGTGACGTGTACATCGATAACCGTGACGCGAGGGTCCTTCGTCCGACACAGGCGCAGAACGGCACGATCGCCTTCGCCCTCGAAACACCCAGGCCCGTTGATCCCGACAATCGTTTCAGCATCTGGACGCTGGGTGGGCCCAACAGCTTCCCGACATCGATCCAGACCGGCCGCCAACCGTCGATCTCCCCCGACGGCCAGCGAATCGCTTACATCGGTCACGATCGGAACCTCTGGGTCGTATACACGGATGGGGCACAAGCCACACAGGTCACGTCCGGCGCATCCACGATCTTGGAGCGGTACAAGGAGAGCCTCACTCAGGCCGAATTGAAGCGGTACGAGGGAATCATCAAGGAGCTCGGGGTCCCGGACAAAATGCCGTATTCCTATCCATCGTGGAGTTCCGACGGGCAGTCCATCGTATATACATCGATGGAAGGAAGCGACTCCACCGGCCGACCGAACGAGGACGTCTGGATCATGCGGTTTGACGGCGCAGGCAAGCGCCAGTTGACAACCAACGGGTCGATCGACCGGTATCCGCTGCTGTCGCCGAACCTGGAATGGGTCTACTTCATGTCCAACCGGGGAGGTCAGTGGGCAATCTGGCGGATACCGATATAGCAAACCCGGCAAACGGACCGGATTCAGTAGTCAGCGGGTAGGGCAGGTGGAGCAAAGCGACACCTTCCGTCAACGCGTCGTATTGACGTTTCGACGCTTGGACATTTCGACGTTTTTCCATCAGTCCCCTGGGGACGGAAGGAAGTAGACCCGGGCGCGAGCCCGGGTGTTGCGGCCCTCATGAAAGGACAAAGCCCCGGCGGGGCGGCACCACGTTTGCGAATTCGGCGCCCCCGATCACGGCCGCGACTTTCACACGCCGTAGCAACGCTGATCGCCGGATAGGTCGGGTCCGCAGACGACGTTCGACTCACCCTCTGCCATTCTTCCTTCATCCTTCATATTTCATATTTCATCCTTCTCCCCCCCCCTGATCGCTCAACACAGCTCCCAGAGCGAGCGCCCGTGAAGTTATTACTGCGGAGGGCCGGTGCGCTCGCGGTGCCCTGCCCCCTGCATCAAAGGAGTTCTTGCCATGCCGAAGGACGTCCCAAAACGTGCGCGCCGGCGAAGGCCACAACGCCGCCTGCCGAGCACTCCGGACCAAGCACCAAAAAAACGAATATACCAAACGAACCCATGTGAAAGTGTGACTGTAAGGTCCCACTCTGTGTCGCTTGTGATGTGTGCCACTGCTGTGTCAGCAGTGCGGAGGCTGCAGGCGACGAAGGCGCTACGGGGGGTCTGGCCGCTCCTTCACAGTCGCGGTTCTGATTGGGAGTAGTCACCGGGGCGACGGCTGCGGGCGATGCGGCGCTACGGGCCGCCCTGCCGCTTCCTTACGGGCGCGGTTCGGAGTGGGTGTGCCCGCGGGACCGGCGTGCACTATTTGGCGAGAAGGCGACCGAAGAAACCGCGGCGTTTCCCTTTGCCGGCCGGCTCCGTGCTGGTGTCGGTAAGGACCTTGTGCGCCATCTTGCGGATCGCGGTTCGAACCGCATTGTCCTTGTCAAGCGATGCGATCGGTCGTCCGAAGTCAATGGATCGCGCAACAAACTGATAGTCGTTCGGGATGCAGGCGTACACCGGCTTCTTTATCGTCTCCTCGATATCCTCGATCCCGAGTCGGCTGTTACGCCCATCAGTTCGGTTAATGATGAACTCGAGCCGCTCATCAGGCACGCCCATATTCTGCAATGCATCGTGGTATCGCTTGGCATTGCGAACACTCGGAACGAGAAGCTGGCACACCAGGAACACAACATCCGCGTGGGCGACGGCCGCCATCGTGCACGGGTTCATGTCTCGCGGGAGGTCGATCACGACGTTCTCATACGTACTCAGCAACAGCTCGACCACACGGTGGATCGTGTCCGGCGTTATCATCTCCTGCTGGTCGATCTGCTCCGGACGTGACAGGATCGCCACGTTGCAGGAAAGCGAGTTGATAGCTGAGGACAGAACGTCCTCGTCCAGATCTGCTCCAGCCGACGCCAGATCGAAAAGAGTGTACCTCGCATCGCAATCGAAGTTGACGGCCACGTCACCGAACTGGAGATCCAGATCCAGCAGGGCGCAATCCCGCTTCGTGATCTGTCCGATCTCCATCGCCAGGTTGCAGGCTATCGACGTCGTGCCCGCTCCACCGCTCGCCCCCGTGATGCAGAGGCATCGGCTCGTCGGTTGACTGAGCAAACGCTTGCCGGCCACACGGCTCACCGCGGACGCCAGGTCCGCCGGATCGATCGGCTCGCAGACGAACTGCTCGCACCCCACCCGCATCGGCGCCAGAATCGCCTGCGGATCGGTCTGATGACTGATGGCTATCATCGCAAGATCAGGGTATCGCGTCGCAACCTGATCGATGATGTCTACCACCGGATCGAAATCCGGATCAAGGTGGAAGAAGACGAGGTTGATCCCCCCATCGCTCAGTGCGTTCGCAAGTTCCTCCGGATTGCACAGCTCCCCCACTATCCGGACGAAGTTGAGCGACTGGATATGCTCAACCAGCTCGCCGGATGAATCCGGATCGGTGTTATACAAACACACGTTGAGTGTGTTGCCCATGCAACCGTACCTCAGACTGTCCTATAACGCGCACCGGTTCCGCCCGGTCGCGCCGACTGACATACGTATCGGCCTGCAACCCGCCTGAGTTTTCATTGGACTGGCTTCCCTCACCAATGGAGCAGCCGCACCGCCGGTGGAGCGTGTTGGGCACCGGCGGTTGCGCGCCGACATAGATGATCACCCGGTGTTGAACACCGTTATCGGACGATCCGGGCTACGTGATCCGTGCAGGACATGAATGGTGCGTCAGGGACGCACCCTACCGTTCCGGGGTGCACTCAGGGCAAAGTGTGAGCGTCAGGGTCATGGTAGACCCCTTGCCACGGCCGACACGGGGGTCGGCCGCATCAGAATATGTCCGCTAAGCGAAATGGAAAGCAGACTACGGCTAGAAACCGTGCATAGTCGCGATACTTGCGAAATAGTCTAGCAGGAAACGAGCGTCAAGGGACCCCGCCCGCGACCAGGTCAACGGATGCGGTTTTGGTCAATCGCCGGGTGCAACGTTCAACAGCGTCGATGACCTCGGTGTCGTACTTGCTTACGACATCCGAGCGGAGTTCCCGAACCGCATCTTGGCGACTAAGGGCCGATCCAGTCGAATCCGCGTACACGAGTGAATCGTAGGTACGCACCACGCGGATGATTCTCGCACCCAGAGGTATGCCCGGGGAAGATGCATGGCCTTCCATGGCAAGGCACTCCCGAGCCACGTCATCCTGGTTGAGCAGCAGTGGCAGAGCCCCACTGAGAACCGAGCTGAGAGAGTGGACGAGGTCGGTCCCTGAGAACGTATACGTGCCGCCCTTGCCGGCATCGGCCTCCAACGTGTTAACCGCCTTACTCAAGACGTGGGTAGTGATCTCGATATTACCCAGATCGTAGAGCAACGCACCTACCCGGACGTCATCCATGTCCTTGCGCGACAGCTTCATCTCGATGGCCACCGCCTGACTCAACTCGACGATGCGCGTGGACCGTGCCTTGACCTGTGGATCCGAACTCTGCAGATAACGGGAGAGCACCTCGACCACACCCACATATGCCGCGTGCAGCTCCTCCACGGTCTTGGCGCGCTCGTCGCACAGGGTGCCGACGAGGATCGCCGTCAGACCCAGTGCTCCCGCCCAGACCGTCAATGCGAGAGCTACCGTGACAGGCGAGCTGAAGGCGGCGAAGCCGGTCGAATCGAGCGTCGTGGCGATCGTGACCGCCAGCACACTCAGCAGTGCGAGGATCCCCGCATTGGTTCTCCCCAGGTAATACCCACTCAGCACGATCGGGAGGTAGAACAGATTCAGGACAACCATCTTGTACCCGCCCATCCGGAAGAGCAGATATGTCATCCCGATCGTTACTACTACCAGCATGAGTTCGAAGACCAGCCTGTCTCTCGCCGAATTCACCTTCATCTCGTCGTTCCCCATTAACCCGGGTCGGATGGAATCGTTATCAGTCTGCATTCGATGCTCCGATCGAAGCCGCACACAGCGTTTCCGCCTCCTGCGCGACAGCCTGGACGGGCTCGTGTTCCGCCGGTGACACTTGCACGCCCGAAATCGTGGCACTCGCATACTTCAGCGCGATTGCGCGGAAACGCTTCTCCAACGTCAGCCACACCTCCACGAGATCAGGATCGAGCTTCTTGCTCGCTTCGCTGCGGATGATGCTCACGCATTCCTCGTGCGGCAAGGGACCCTTGTAGACCCGCTTCGTGGAGAGCGCGTCGTAGATGTCGGCGATAGCGACGATCCGTGCAGGCAGTGGAATCGCGACGTCTGCCAAGCCGTACGGGTAACCCGCTCCATCCCAACTCTCATGGTGTGCGAATGCGATCTCCCTGGCCATCTCGAGGAAGTTCGAGCCGCCCAGACGCCGCTCGATGTCCCGCAAACACTCACCACCGATAGTGACATGGACCTGCATCTCGGCCCGCTCGCCCTGTGTCAACGGACCTGGTTTGAGCAGGATCCGATCCTCCACGCCGACCTTCCCGATGTCGTGCAGAGCAGAGCTGATCCCGATCAACCGGACAAAGGCGGGCGTCACCTCGTCACGGAATCCGGGATGACGCCGAAGCGCCGCTGCAAGCATCGTAGAGTAAACGGAAATACGATCGAGGTGATCCCCCGTTTCCGGGTCACGAGACTCGGCCAGCTTTGCCAAGCCGAAGATCACTGCGTCGCGCGTTCGTACCAGGTTCTGCGTCCTACGGAGGGCTTCCGTCGCCGACTGTAATCGTTCGTGGTCGATGTCGTCATGCAGACGCGCCAGAATCAGGTAGGCCGCTATGCTGAGCAGCGCACACGTCCATACAAAAGTGATCACGCCAATCACGGGCCAGGATCGCACGGCGACCGCCGATCGCGCCTCGAACTCGGCCACCGGGCAATGGCTCAACACGAAGCCCAGCCCGCCGCCCGGGGTCCGCATCGCCGCCGCGTGTTCACCATCGGGGAGAATCACCGTCCCACGGACCGGACCCGTCTGACCACCGGAAGCACTCGCATCCGGAATCCACTCGACCACGGAGTCGATCGCGGGATGCGACTCACCGTACGCGCCTCCGACTCCGCACGAGCACAGCACGCGCCGATCAGCATCGAGAACGAGCACGTCCGCAAGCCCTGATTGTCGCCCGTTCACTCCCTTCGCAAGACGCAATGCAACCGCTGCCGCAGCGTCAGTGCCGGCGATGTCCACCCCTTCCAAAGCAGAGGCAAACTCTCGCGCATCAGCCTCCATGTCCGCCCAGATCTGCTCCTCGACTCCTTGCTTGGCGGATGAGGTGGCGAAGTGGTTCTGCATCCACAAACCTACGGCCAGGCAGCAGGACTGAGCCAGCATTAAGAGAGCAAGATGTTTGGCCCTTTTGCTCACTGGGAGACGAATCCTGATCCCATCCGCTTATCGCACCAAGCGCGCACCGCGATGGAACCTGCGACAAGACGTACCATCGCAATCTAGGATTCGGACATTTCATAGAACCTCTTGATATACGCCGGACAAGATTTGCCCGCCCCAGACATAGGACTGAATCGGCACTGAAATGATGAACAGCCATCGGGACCGACGGTCCCTTTTGTCCGGGAGTTGCAGATAGCGTGGTTACCGGGCTTTGCGTCCCACCGGTTCAGGAAACCGGCTCTCCAGTCTGGTGCCCCGAAGCCCCCGGGTTCATGCCATTCAGCCAACGAAACCGGCCCTTAATTGTGTGCTGAATGGGGAACAACGCCCACCTCGCGGCGCCGTTACGCTGTGGAGCGCCATTCGTCCAAACGACTGGTGATTCTGCTCGCACGGCAACGAATGGCGTCGAAGTTCTCGGCAGCAAGATCCTCCGGCTCGAACAGAAACCTTGTGAAGCCAACACCCGCGCATCCGACATCCAGATATTCGATGAAGTTATCGGGTGTAATCCCCGCCGTGGGGAAGAGCCGTAAGTGTGGAAGTGGCCCACGAATCGACTCGATGAAGGTCGTACCGCCCGCCGGCGCCGGAAAGACCTTGACGAAATCCGCTCCCAGGCCGTGGGCCCTTTCCATCTCCGTAGGTGTATAAGCACCGGGGATGACCGGAACATCGAGCCGGGCGGCTTCAGCGATAACCTCCGGATCTACCACCGGAGATACGAGAAACTGCCCGCCGGCCGCCACCGCATCTCGGGCCTGCTCCACCGACAGCACCGTCCCCGCCCCCACCGTCAACCCATCACGCCGCGCGAAGGCCTCGATCAACGTCAAGGCACCGGGCGTTGTCAGCGTGAATTCGACGACGCGAAAACCGCCGTCGATACTTGCGTCAATGGCCCTGGAAGCAAGAGCCTGATCCTTCGTGCGAATGATCGCAGTGATCCGCTCATAGGCAATCACACCTGCCACCCGTTGCCTACGCCCCTGCTCCATGTATCCGTCCCTTTCGAACGACCGATCCGGCCCCTGCTGAACCCGCACGCCGTCACCGGCCCTCACACCGATAACAATGTAACACGAGCGGCACAGCCGCGGTACCGGAGCCGGGGACTGAGGGACAGGGGCACCGCTTTTGAGTACAATACCGGCTGGCGGCATCCGAAGAAGGTGCCGGGAGGGATCGGGTATGGCACGTGTTTGTGCGATCTCCGCTTGTACACGGAAGATGAACAGCGGGCTCCCAATCCAGACGGCTCGCGTCTGATAGGACGTAAAGATTGGAGAAGGCTATGCTTCGCAGAGGATTCCTGATCATTTCCGCGGCTATTCTGATCGGCCAGCTCGGATTGTCGGCCTGCCGCAGGGACGAACCTGTTGAGACGCGGGAGGCCTCCGCGTCACAAGCGACTCAGTCCCCCAGTGAGGGTTCGACCTCCCCTACTCGGAGATCCCCCACTACCACGGCGTCGCAACCTCGCCCGACGGAGGAGACGCTGACCGCCGGGAGTCGGGAACCGGCTTCTCCGACGCCCGCCGGTGATCCATCCATCGCAACAGCAGCGCTGTCGTCGCAGCCGGAACGGCCATCCGGTGCCGATTCCGGTGATACCGAGGCGGCACCCGAGCCGGCTGCAATTACCGCTGACGCTGCGGTGCGCGCGGCCCTCGCAGAAGTCGAACGTGACATGTTCCAGGGTTGGGGAAAGATCCAGTCGCTCTCCGCCAAGATGGTCACCACCTTCACCCGGACGACCGATCCTAAAACGAATCAACAGGGTGAGGGAACCTACGATTGCCTGAAACGCGGCGGGAGGCTTCTTGTTCGAACTTACCACTTCAACTCGATCGGTGGTGCGAACGACAACGAGGAGATTCCCTGGGTCATAACGGGAGAGGCATACGAAAAGATCTCCGACGGGCAATTCGTTTACTCGATCAAGGTGGACCACGAGAAGCGAACGGGCACAAAGGCATACGCCAGGTTTCCCCATGTTCTCTACGTCGGTGGCCAAGGCCCGTTCCTCCTCCTACGAAGCCTCACCAACCTCAGACAGTTGCCCGACACCAAGCTGGAAAAACATGACGTCTTGGTGTTCGAGGGCGTCACACCCGGCACCGACCGACGTTATTTCCAACTCTTCCTCGATATAGAGACCGGCATCATGCGCAAGTTGACCATCGAGAGGCGCGATTTGATGTCGATGTTCACGTTCGTCCTGTCCGAAGTCGAATTCAATGTCGATTTCGAGGAGGATCACTTCACCTTCACCCCGCCCGAGGGTGTGGAAATCGTGGACCTCACTCAACCGCAGCCAACCGTATCGTCTCTGCCTGCCGAATCATCCGAGCCACCCGATCAGCCGACTGAAGACGGCACGCCCTGACAAACCGAGATAGTGAGGATTGGCGAGACATCTGCCAGGAGCCCGGATCGGCGTTCGAGCCTGCGCTGTATGTTCGGGTCCCGATGAAGCGGCATCAAGCATCCGGCACCCATGGCGTACGCGTTGCCGCCTCCCCCCAGTCGCCGCCCTGAAGACGGATTGCATAGCGTAAACCTGCCAAAAGAGGCCGAGACCGGAATCGTCGATACCATCCGCTCTGCGCTCCATTCGGTGACGTCGGGGGATCATACACCTCTTATCAACCCCTCGATTCCAGCTTTCCAGGCGTACCGGGCACGTTGGGGCCGGGCATCGCTGGTCCGCCCGACAAGCTCAATCTCGTCCGACCAAGCTGCGGGATCCGGCCGGATCGACGCTTTTCAGCGGGCAAGGATGCACACCGCCCCTCAGCACCGGCCGGCGAGTTCCGAGCCGGCTCTGCACCCCAGGTCGTCCTGTCTGTCAGTACTGACTACACCCGGGGAACCGCCAACATGAAAAGTGATATAACAAGTACCTTGCGGTCTCAGCCTGGCTGTGGCATAATGGCTCTTTCACGCATTCCCGACGAGGGCATGCGGGGACCAGAGATTACCGAAGCCGACGGAGTAGCGAATGGGTGAAACGTTAGAAGCGCTGCATCGCCTCCAGTCCATCGAACTTCAGCTAGCGGAGATCCGGCGCGACAGAGAGGCGAAAGCGCGACGCGTCGAGTACCATAAACGCCAGATCAGGAAAGCGGAGGAAAAGCTCGCGATAGGACAAGCCGCTATCCGCGAACGTCAGGTCCGGGCAGATGCCCTTCAACTCGAAGCGGCCTCGTTCGAGGAGTCGATCGACAAGCATCGACAGGCTCTCAACACGGCCAAGACAAACAAGGAATACGCCGCCATCCTGACGGCGATGAACACCGAGAAGGCCGACTGCGCAAAGCTCGAAACTCAGGTCCTTCAGGAATTGGACTCGATTCAGGGTCTCAGGGACGAAGCCGCCAAGATCGAAGCGAGCGTGGTCAAGCTCTCCGAGGAAGCTGTCCAGTTCGAGGCGGCGCTTCGCAAGCACGACGGGAAGTGGAAGAAGCAGCGTGATGCCCTTCAGGCCGACCGCGATGTTTGCGCCGACAAGGTCCCACCTGCCGCACTCGCGACCTTCAACCGTGTCGCTGAACACCACGACGGGGAAGCATTGGTGCCTGTGGCGAAGCTCCATCCCAAGCGAGAGGATTTCATCTGCTCCGGCTGCAACATGAAGTTGACACTCGAAGTCATCAACTCCCTGCACACGCGTGACGAGATTCAGGTATGCACGGTCTGTGGTCGGATCCTGCACCTGGAAACTCCTCCGACGGTGCAGCGAACACGCACATAGCATGCTGCTGAACACGGCCGGGACCATAAGCATCTCGTCCGTTGTTGCCGGATTCAACACATCGGAGCAATCCGACCGGGGAACCGGTCGTATCGAAAACTCTATCCGCTCGGCGCGCTGCAGATCGCCCAAAGTGCCCCGTGGAAAGCTCCCCAAGCACCCTCCCGGACGTTCAGAGCCGGTGCGATAACAGGAAACCACACTTTTTCGCAGACTGCTAAGGTTCCCTGAGCCGGCGTGTCGAAGCTCATACGGACCGGTACCGATTGGTGCACTCGAAGGAGTTGATGTCATGGTGATTCGCTTGGCTGGACTGGTTCTACTCGGCATGACTGCGGCGGCTGCCGCCGGTTGCTCCGGTGGTCGCTTCTCGTTCAACTACTACGATGACGACCCGCCCCCCGTGAAGGTCGTGCACGTTCACAAGCGCCCTTTGCACGTTTGCAATCATGACCATCACGACTGCTACTGGAACGGCAGGAAGATGGTGGTCATCAAGGGGCATCGCCATGGACCGGGCTGCGGGCACGCATGGAACGGCAAACACTGGGTCGTCCGGAAAGCCAAGGTCAGACACACCCATCCCCCTGTCAAAAAAGCCAAGATCAGGCGCGCCCATCCCACGCCCGGAAAGACTCGGGTCAGAAGGGTACCTTGATCCCGGACCTCCCCTGACACCGACTCGACACATCAGCTCTTCCACCGCCTGGGGCGGTGACTCGTCCCTGGAGAGGTGCTATTGCACACAACGGCCGGCGGGGACGCCGGTACGTGTTTAGCGTGGAATTCGGGTGGCATGGGCAAGGATCGCCTCCAGCGAAACTCTGAATCGAAGATAACGCTTGTCGGCGATCCTTGCCCGTGCGTGCGACGCGTTGGTGGGGAACACGGGCAAGCTGCAAAGCGGGGTGTCGGTAACGGACCGGTCCCGGTCATGTAGACGGCAACCCAGGCT
>JAUXGE010000008.1 GCA_030622435.1 Planctomycetota bacterium | reverse complement strand
CGTCATCCGCCCACGAGACCGATGTCGTGGTGCCGATGACGATCACGTGGGTCGGTAGGTTCTCAAGCAAACCCAAGAGCATCCGCTGACAATCCCGGTTGAGGTGTTGAATCTCGTCGATGATATAGCACCGCCGACCGTTCTCGCTGCCCATGCCGTAGAACCGCATGGTACTGTCCAGGGCTCGAAGGTCGGCCACACAGCACGCGCGACTATCGATCCGCTCGATAGTGAAGTCTGCACATCCAAAGGCGCGAGCGGTGACATATGCTGCCGATGTCTTGCCACAACCCGCGATTCCGTCGGACTCGAACAACCACCGCTCACCGCAACCGTCAAACAGCCACGGATCGGTGCACGCTTCTCGTATCTCGTCGATGGCCGGTTGGCCGATGAAGTCGTCCCACGTCTCGGGTCTGTATCTTTCGCTAAGCATGATGAATCCCCGTAAGCGAGGCGCAACGCCGAAGCGCCGCGCCCCGGATGTCTGTTTGCCACGGACATGCGCCTTATCCGCTTTCGATAGCTTCCGTAGAGGCGTGGGGCACGTGCGCTGCTCGTTGTTTCACCTGGCTCACCGCCGGAGGCGATGGGCGACCCCGAGCGGCCACTCGCATCAGAGCTCCATTCGTAATTCGTAACTCGTAATTCGTAATTCCCCTCATCCTTACATCGTCCCCCCCTGATCGCTCAAACACACCTTCCTGAGCGAGCGCCCGCGAAGTTTTACTATAGAGGGCGATGCCGTGTGCACCGCGATGCCCCACAATAGCAAAGGAGCTTCAACCGTGCCCAAAGGTGTGTCCCGCTGCCAACCCCGGCAAAGACCACAACTCCCCCAGCCCCGAAGGACCGGCCCCGAAAAAAAAAGAGGTTCTCCTCCAAAAAAGTTGCTTGGAATTGGGTCCTACGGATGCGCAAAGTGTTTTCATGCAACGGCTCAGCGAGCAGATTGGAGCATTCTCGGTTTTCGCGCAGCACCAAAATCCTCAAAAGACGCGTGCAAAACCACGCTTCGGCTGCCACAGAAAAATAGAGCTTGCTCTAAGGCCTGCGACTCGGGACCCTCTCGACCGACGCTCGCCCTGCTCGAGCGAAGCGAGTGGGCGACGGTCGATAGGGTGGGTCGCTGGCCGGTCTGCGGAGGGATACCCCGAGGCCGGAGTCCGTCGTAAGTTGTTCTCTTTCAAGGACTTGGACTGCGAAACGTATCGTGAATCGCCAACTAATGGGGGGAAAACCAAAAAATGAATATACCAAACGAACCCATGTGAAAGTGTGACTGTAAGCAAGCACCGATACCATTCGGGCTGGTCACCCTTCTCAATCCATGCTTGTCTATGGTTACCGGCACTCCGCCACCGGAGGCGATGGGCCACCCCCTGAACGCAAGAATCAATGGTGAGGCGATCGAGTATCCAAAGCGGTCGGATTGTCCCACGGGTGATCTGAGTTCCTGAGCGAACTCCCAGTTGGTTTCGGTCCGGTCGAAGATGTAGACGGATCCGGAGTCGCCGGCTGCGAACTGGCGTTTTGCTACCACTAGCATGTCGCCATCTACGCCGACCCCTGCTCCGAAGTCCTGCATCGAGGGAACGCTTGTGGGATCCAGAGGCATCAGACCGCACTGAGCGCGGATGTGGTTGGCGCAGCGGCGCACAAGGCCACGGTCAGGACAAGAGTGAATCGCGGAACACGGAGAACAGACACGCCTTGTCCGTCCATCGCATGGATTTTGCAGAAGCCTGCTCGGGATCTTCATGCCGGCCTTTGACAACATCTTACAATCATCGCGCTAGAGTCCCCGGGACCACTCGGCTCGGAGGGGTGAATCACCGGAGAGGGCGACATCAATGGTCTGGAGGATGGTTTCGCGATCCCGCGGCAGCCGCCCCCCGATGGGCAGATAGTTGGAGGCGTGGTTGCAGCGGAAAATGGCGTCGCTGGGGTTGGCATTCGCCACGATGATGCGCAGCTCAAGCAGAAGGGACTCGACACTGGGCATCTCGAAGCGATTGCTTTCCGCGAGTTTGTGAATGGGCGTCGAGGGGATGAGCATCAGAGTCAGGGCTGACAGGAATTTCGGGTCCATGGCGGTGGCCAATTCGGCGGAGGCGGAGGCGTGCTCTACGCTGCGCTGGGCGCCACCTGCACCGAGTAGGAAGATGAGCGACTGCTCGATACCGGCCTCGCGTGCCTTGGAAGCGGCCTCGACATGATCGGCCGATGTGGAGCCCTTGGCGATGCGCTTCAACGTTATGTCGTCGCCTGACTCCGGGCCTATGTAGAGCAGCTTCAGCCCCAGTTTGCGCAAACGCTCCAAGTCCCGCGGCGATTTCTCCAGCAAGTTCAAGGCCGTGGCGTAGCAGCTTACCCGGCGCAGGTTAGGAAACGTATCGCTGATCGTCTGGAGAATCGGCTCCCACAGATCGAGTTCCATAGTCAGGGCATCGCCGTCCATGATGAATACCTTGCGAACCCGAGCGCCGAAGGATCTGCCGGCCAAGGCAATGTCCTCGAGCGTCTCGGACAAGGGGCGTACCCGAAACTGCTTGTCCTGGTAGGTGGCGCAGTAGGTACAGCTATTCCAAGAGCAGCCGATGGTAGCCTGGAGAAGATAAGAGTCGGCCTCGCTTGGCGGGCGGTAAACGGATCCTTCGTATCTCATGCAGACATTATACTGGATCGATTCTGTCTGGACACGCACGCATGCCTCGATGCAATCCATCTCTCCAGCAGGTGTGGCGCGCTGGAGACGCACCAATCGAGCTGCGGTGAAGCGGCGGTCGTGATCAATCCCAGATCACGATTTCGTCGTAGTAGTAATCGTCGTAGTAGCAGTCGTCCCAGTAGTCGCACTCATAACCGAACCAGTCGTCGAGTATGCCGCCAAACCAGCCGTCGTCATGGTCGTCATAGCGATAGACGCTCAGCGAGCCGCTGTACGGATCGCAGGACGCTGACATGGCCAAGGGGATTCCGGCAAACGCCATCGCGACGACCAACTTCGTTGCCTTTCTCCAGTTCATGATCTCGCCTCCTTATCATTGATACCCGCATTATAACTGATCGCTACGCAATAACCAACCATTCACAATAATTGACAAAGCGAAATCAATATGGTTAGGCCGACGATCAAAATCGTGTAACCCGTTTGTTCGCAGAAGGTTACGCCCACGAATCGCGTCCTTCTTGGGAGGCGCAGCTCAGTTGCAGGTGAGCAACCGGCCGGTATCCCGGACCGAATCGGTGGTGCTCCAGAGATGTGGGGTCATGTTGGAGACGGCGTCAACCCGTTTGTATTCCCTTCACGGCCGACGTAAGCGCGTCTCGGTTCGGTGCGCATTCCAACGCAGTATCGAAGTGGACCTTCTCGTCCAGGACGAGTTCGCAGAGGGAAGCAGTGAAGGATTGCATATCCTCGTGCTTGAACATCGCCAGCATCTTTGTCAGCTCCTCGTCCTTTTCCTGGAGGATCCTGTCCTTCACGGCCGCGTTCATCAGTAGCACCTCAGTGGCCGGGTGTGTGCTGCCTTCGTCGATTCCGGGCAGCAGCTTCTGGCACATGATCGCTCGAAGACTGTTGGAGAGCGATGATCGGATAAAGGGATGCTGTGATTGAGGAAAGAACTCGAGGATGCGACTGAACGTCTGTTGGACGTCGCTTACGTGGAGCGAGCCGAAGACGAGGTGGCCTGTCTCGGCCGCTTGAATCCCGGCCAGCATCGTTTCCCGGTCCCGCATTTCCCCGATCAATATGCAGTCGGGATCCTGCCGGACCGCGACACGAAGAGCCTCTGTGTAGTCTGGGACATCGATGCCGATCTCGCGTTGTGAGATGACCGCCTTCTTTGGTGTGAACGTGAACTCGATCGGATCCTCGATCGTGACTATGTGCACGCCACGCGTCTGGTTGACGTGTTCTACCATGGCCGCGAGGGTCGTGCTCTTCCCGCTCCCGGAGGCTCCACTAACGAGAATCAGCCCATCTTGGTGCTTTCCGACCGTCTTGCCGTAGATGGGCGGTAGATTGAGTTCCTCGAACGTGGGAACCCGGCTCTGGACGCGGCGGATGGAGGCGTGGGTCTCGCCCATGGAGCGGAACATATTGATGCGGTATCGATCCCCCGTGTCTCCGCGCCCCGAGAAATCGATGGCGCCGCGCTCCTCGAAGTCCTGCCGGTGTCCGGGGGGCACCATGTCGGCCAACATGGCTTCGATGAACTTGGTATCGGGCAGCGGTGCCATGCGGGCAGCGCGGAGCACGCCGCGAACACGATAGTAAGGAGGATACCGTGTCTTCAGATGCAGGTCGGATGCGCCGAGCGCCTCCATGCTATTCAGTAGTTTTTCAAAGGCCTCTTTGGGTTGGGGCAATGGCTCCGTCACTGATCCGGACTCCTTCCTGAGTTGGTGTTTCCGTGATGCGGCGCTCCACACCAGCGCCCCGCTCGCCGGGGGATTCCGACACGTATGAAGCGACGCGGGCTCCTACCAGATGAACCCCGTCCTGCTTTTGTCGTGCCGGCAAGCCCCGCTCGACTTCGTCGGCCCTCTACGATCCACGATGAAGAACTAGCGGAACAAACCGATCAGGGCGATTACTGTGGCAACGGCGGCAAGAGCGATAAGGACCGATCCGAACACCGTCAAGCGTCTGGTCTGTTCTTCCAGAAGCGTTGCGAGCTGTTGCTCGCGCGATGCGTTTTCTCGTCGAGCTTCCCGGGACTCGTTGATCGAGGCATTTGTCGCTTCGGCCAACTCCGCAAGACCCTGCCCCACAGTCTCCATGGTCTGGGATGTCTTCTCGCCGACTTGCCGCGATTCATCCAACTGTCGCCCGATGGCGACCATCGTCTCGCGCTGAGCGTCCGCCAACTGGGGAAGAGGCATCAGTCCCTCTTCCATGCGCCGAATGCCGGCCGTCAATGCCGAAACCGACTCGCCGATCGTCGAGAGCCGGGCAGTATACGCTTCCACCGCACGCGGTGCGCTGTCCGCCGCTTCGACCAGGCGATCGAGTGCGCGGTTAGCGGCCTCGAGCCGTTCACCCTGCGTGATCAGATACTTTTCCATGACCGAGACCAGTGGGGCGATGCGATCATGCTCCTCTTTCGACCGTGGTGCGTCGAGACTCGAGACGGAGGAGCGCTGATTCAACGTTGCGTTTCCCGCTCCCGGATCTGCAACCGCATCTTTACGATGGTGGGCTCCGCCGCCCACGACGGCGCCGATCGCAAACTCCTCTGTGCCCTCCTCCTCGATTCCACCGCGTGTGGGTCCGACTTCCTGTTTGAACCATCGCGCCACGCGCGACCAAAACGTACTGTTGTCCACGTCTTGCACCCTCCTTCTCGTGTCGCCCTGTTGCTGCGCGAACCAAGCCGACCGATTCTCGTTGCTGCCCGAGCCCGCAATCGGGTTTTCCGTCGGCGGCGTCCACGGTTTGCTGCTCAACCCGCAAGCGACTCATCGGGGAAGGAGCGTTTTGCCGAATCTCCGAGGCAGGTGTGCTCTCCTCCGAACGGACGGCGTTGTTCGATCGCGCCCGAGTGTCTTCGTGACGGAAAGACCATTATACAGGCATCCGTCTTCAGCGGGAGTCTTCCAACGGCCGAAGAACGAGGTCGGCAAACCGTCCGGGGCGAATCGGAATTTCGCGACGATGACGGTGCCGCAAGTGTGTGAGCCCGGTCCATCGGTCTCGACTACAGCCGTTCTACACCACTTACGAGCGCTCCGGGCAGGGAGTGTCGCAGTAGAACAGGCTTGTTGCCGGTTTCGGCCTGGTACCGCTCCATCACGGCGGACAGGGCATCCATTTCCTTTTCACCGGAGCGCATGAGCACGACGACCACGCCCCCGCACCCACGGGCGGAGACCTTGGCGCCGTAGACGCCTGCCTGCGCGGCGTTATCCCGAATCAGACGGACAAGGGCGTCGGTAGCGATGCTGCCGAGTCCGCAGCGTTGGCCGTAGCTCCAGTGCGAGGCGTACATCAATTCCCCGGCGCCGTGCAGGGCTTGTTCGTCGTTGTTGCGGATTGCCCGCGAGAGACACTCGACAAACTCGCACGCACGTGCGTGCTCGTAGATGTGGTGTTCCGTCCGGGATCGGATCTTGTACACGAAGGGCGGTTCGACCCGTGTCAGCGGATCGCCGGTCTCGCCGAATCGCTCCAGAAACTCGCTCCCTTTGAGCTTCGTGGGAATGCGATCACGAAACCGTTCCACATAATCCGAGACGGAGACGCGGGCGAGAAGCCCGTTCCACTGAAGCAGATCAGCTCCCTCATGTTTCACGATGCGATCGATGAGCGCCCGCCCCATGAAGCTCGCCGTGCGCACCCGGGTATATCTGAGCTTGGCATCGTCGTGGATCGAGCCGGTATCGATTCCGGCAATGGCCAGATTGCCCGGCAGCGGCAACGGAGCCGGCATTGCAAACGGATCACCGCGACACTGCATCAGCGCGTTCGGTTCCCCGAGCAGTACGCAGGCACCATCGCTCATCCCCACAGGCAGAGAGAGCCATTCGTTCAACACACGTTGACACAACTCCACGTTTTGAGGGGGTTGAAGGGTGACATCGGCGGCCGCCGCCGTTGCGAGCAAGGTCGCTGACACGAGCGCGGCATCGCCACCGATGCCTGACGCTCCATCTCTTGTCGATCCGACCGCGATGGAAAAGCCACCCTCGAGCTGTGACACATCTGTGGAACGAAGCATCTCGACCACGGCGCCGACGACGCCTCGCACCGCCGCTGTTCCCGGGGCTTCCACTTCGCCGGGCCATTGTTCGGCGCGAACCCATGCCCCGTCGGATCCGCGTAGGTCGCACGTCGCTATCACGGTCGGTGGGTTCCCGTCCAAGGCGAGCGAACCTGTCAGGTCGATGCTCAGCGCCGCCTCCGGGCAGCGCTGGACGGCAACGCAAATGTGATCGTCGGCGGTCTTGCTTACGGTGAGGGAGCCGGAGTAGTCAGCCAGACCGCCCATGACGTCGAGCCGACCGGGCGCGCACACGGCAAAACGCGTCGGCTGCGGGGGCAACCGGTTCAGCACGTCGTCCATCATCGGTGATGTCATTCGACGCGTGCCCCGTACCGCGACCGCGGTCGTCCCGCCCTTGCGAGCGGCTCTCTTGATTCTTTCTTGTTCTACCTTCATCCGGTCACATCCGGATGCCCGCCGTCAGCAGACCTCTTGGAGAACGGATTCGTCCACGAAAATCGGCGCGTCCGTACCGGCACCGACGGCGATGGCGTCCGAAGGCCTCGAGTCGATCTCCACCGTTTCTCCACCCCGGCTCAGTACGAGCCTGGCGTAGAACGTGGAGTCGCGTAGTTCGTTAATGACAATCTGTTCGATAGTACAGTCCAGCGAATCGATCATACGTTCGATCAAGTCATGTGTCATGGGACGCTGCACCATAATGTGCTTGGTCCGACGATCGATGGCGTACGCTTCATGGATACCGATGAGGATCGGGAAGGCACGATCACCGTCGACTTCGCGGAGCACGATCATCGACATCTTGTCCTCCTCGGAGTCAACGATGACGATACGGGCGAGCGACATCCTCACGAGCATGATGAATGTTCCCGTTGGTCGACTAACAACCTACCGGTGTCTCGAAAGATGTCAAGACAACGCGGCGCCGGTCAGCTTGTCGGCAAGACCGGGGCCAGCGTGAAAACCTTATAGCCGCCGGGTTACCACAGCAAGGGGTTTACCCGTGCAAGCTCCTGCGGAGCTTGCTTAGCTGTGCGGAATCCATGGAAGCGCTTTCCTCGGCCAAAGGGAATGCCTCTTCCGCCACATCCTTGGCGTAGGCTCGGAACACCCCGACCAGCTCGTCGTGGAGCTGCGCGTACACCTTCACCGACCTCGGGGGGTGTCCAACACCATACCCCAGCATGTCGTGCAACACCACCACTTGTCCATCGCAAAACGGGCCTGAAACACAGCCGATCACCGGCAGGTCGGTCGAATTCGTGATTTCGGCGGCCAGTTCCATGGGCACAGCCTCTAGGAGTAGTGCTATCGCGCCCGCATCCTCCATCATCTTGGCGTCTTCGACGATCCGGACCGCGTCGGAGGCCTGCTTCCCTTGGACCCGGTACCCACCCACGCTTGCGATCGACTGAGGCTTGAGCCCAAGATGGGCCATTACGGGAATCGAGGCATCGACCATGGCCTTCACCGTTCCCAGCAGGCGGCGATCAACCTCAGCCTTGACACAATCGCACCCCGCCTGTGCCATGAACATCCCGGCATTACGGATGGCCTCTTCAGGGCATACCTGATAGCTGAGGTAGGGCATGTCTCCAATCAGGTAAGCGGTCGGTGCCCCGCGGCGGACGGCCTCCGCGACAACAACCATGTGTTCCATGGTTGCAGGGAGTGTTGTCGGGTGTCCCAGGCAGACTTCGGCGTACGTGTCTCCAACGAGGAGCGAGTCTATCTGGGCCTCTTCCATGAGCACGGCCGTGCTGTAATCATAGCACGTGAGCATGGATATCTTGCGGCCCTCTCGCTTCCGTGCCCGCAGAGTGCTGATGGTTATCTTCTTTCGAGTGGCCATAATGCGTCAGGATAGACCGGGGCTGCAAGATTTACAAGAACCAGACCATGCCGTGGTTGAAATAGCGAGCATCCCGTTTCGGATCACGGCCTGGGCCGCCGCAGGCGGGCACAGACCGTGGAAACGGGTGACCCATCCATTCCGGTGCTTCGTTGCTTCAGGCTATCGTCTCGGTTCGTTGCCGGGACAGGTTTGGAGTGGGTCATTACCGCGACAATCATGGAGTGGGCAGAGCCGTCGACGGTGCGACTATGGCCGTGGTTGGACGGCTCGTTGACCAAGCTGTCGGGATACCTCCGTTACGCTCGCTGAGGAAGACACTATCCCGCTCCGGGGACGTGATCCTGACGAAACAAGTGCTCTCAGAATGCCTATCGAAGACTCGCTCGGGATTATTCCGGCTACCTCTGCCGGTAGGGCCACCAGATCGTGGGTCCGAGGCACCATCTGCCCACGAGAGGCCTGAACCGTTTTCAGCATTTTTCTTCCCGGCTGCCTGCCGAGCGTGATAGCAGACCGTATCCTATGGCACAGGTTCGGCGTCGAGGTTGTTGCAGATGTTGAGCACGTCGCTCTCGGCGGGTGGGTCGAGAACCCGGTGAGGCTTGTGGGGCAAGATCCGTTGCGTCGAGATGCACTCTATCGGCGTGCGGGCAAAAGCAGGCATCGAAGCCGGGTCAGCAGGGCTTCGGGCAGTGGTTCGCAAAGGAGATCGGCAAACCACGTGTGCTTCGGTCGAAGCGAGGGGAATTCCCTTTCGAGACGCCGGGCTTCGGCCGTCGCGGTGTCTTCGTAATCGGATGCGTTGATTAGCAGGTCGGTTACACTTGGCAGGAGGTCTCGCGTGCTCGGCTTGATTTCCCGCGGCGGCGGGCGTAGGACGAGGACTACGGCAACGCGTGTCAACAGCTTGACAGCACTCGAACTCTCCACGACAACCGGAACGCCGGGCGGGAAGCGCTTCATCGCCGCATCCAGGCCGGCAGCGAGTCCTCCAGCGCGGTGACGCATGCGCTCCACGTGCACGGCCCCCGCCTCGAAATACATGGCCGTATCCTTGCCCGCACGATGAAGACGGGCTGTATCCTCGAGATAGAAGTTCTTGCCGATCAGGGCGTCCTCCCGTGTCGAGGTCTCGGGTTGATCATGCGCCGGGCTGATCTTGAGCGTCCCCAGCCCCGCGATGTGTCTGAGTAGGTGCGCGACAAAGGTCGTTTTGCCGCAGCCGGAGTGGGGGCCGATCACGGACAGGATGGAGCGAGAATGGGGCATCAGTCGTCATCCAGGGTTACGCGCTGATAGCCGGTGTAAACGTTCATGCGTTTCCCTCGCAGAAAGCCCACGAGCGTGAGGCCGAATCGACGAGACCATTGGACACCCATGGCCGATGGAGCCGACGACGAGGCCAAAATGGGGATTCCGTGTGCGACGGCCTTGGAGACGATCTCGGCGGACAGCCGTCCGGTCGTCAACGCGATCTTGTGCGACACGTCAATCGACTGCTGCAGCGCCATGCCGGCAACCTTGTCGAAGGCGTTGTGCCGGCCGACGTCTTCCGCGAATAGGAGGATGTCATCGGTGTTGGCAATACCACAGGCGTGTACGCCGCCGGTCATGCGGTAGAGAAGCCCCAGCTGACTGAACTTCCGTCCCAGTTCCGCCAGTCGGGAGGCACGAACGGTTACGGAGCTGCTGACGGGACGACACTTGGCGAGTCGCGACGGGTCTCTGGCTGTCCCGCCGCCCCCGCACCCCGTGCCGAATGTCCAGCGTCGATGGATGCCCTCGACCGCATCGTCGTCGAACTCGCCGGTACAGAGCACCTGGCCCGCCGAGGCATCGAAGCGGGTTTCGGGCAGATGTTCGCGGTCGTGCCACAGTCCCTCTGAAACCAGGAACCCCAGCGCCAGCGCCTCCACGTCGCGCGGAAGCGCCAGCATCGCGAGCACCGGTATGCCGTTCAGGACAAGTTCGATCCGTTGCTCGCGGACCACGAGGTCGTTCAACGCGCTTTGTTCGCACGAACGTTCGAACCGCCGGATCGGCCACTCGATGGTTTGTTCCATCGCCTCGGCATGTCGTTCCGATTTCGGGAGCGGCGTGTCAGAATGGTCCGACTCCTGGCTCGCGTCGGTTGGTTCCATTTATCAGTTAGCCTTTCCGGGTGAGCGCGCCGCGCGCCGACGAGTTTTCTTACTGGCGTGCCGTTTCGCGCTTATCGCCCAGCCTGGGAACAGCAATCCCGTCAGCCGGTTCTTCGCTTTCAGATACTATACGCGGCCTCTCTCGGGCTGCAATAGAAGGCTCAAACTGATGCCGTGGGACCGATTCGAAGAAGGTGAGGAATTGCTGCAAATTGAGAAGAGGCCTTCTTCCGGTCGTGCAAGATCAGGCTCCGTTGGGTTGGAACGAGGTTGAAAACCCGTCCTGAAGAGTTCGATTAGAGCGACAGCCCCGTCAAATGAGACGGGGTCTCAATGTTGCTCCGCGATGAGGAACGCCGCTGCTGACCGATTGTCGTTAGACAAGATGGCACTTGCATGGTGCATGGTTGTGCGTGGCATCCGGCGTGCATGTAGTTGTCGACACGAGAATCGGCTCGAGCCCGATTGTTCCAGGAATTTTTTGCTTGACGGGCCAGCCGTTTGGTATTCATACTGCTTTCGCACTTACGGTTGTGCACTGCGATTTCGACGCGGCGGTTTAGCGCCGCCGTGTGATGATAAGGTGATAGCGCGGAGGAGAAGTAATCTCCGTTTTGCAGCGTTGTGGGCGACCAAGCGCGGTTAGGGTCGTCCGGTCTGTGCCATGCCTCACATGTTGTAATGCGGCGATCTTGCATGCTGTAGCGGGTAAATCGGCCATCAGAGTAGGACGACGGATTGGTCCTGCGTGGTGGAGGCAAGAACGCCTAGGGGCCGGAGTGCCATGAACTTGACAGTAAGGGCGAAGTCGGCGAAGTCGGCGACGGTTTGGCGTCTGCGCTGGCAGCTTCGACGGCAACCCTGTGCCGATGCGTGTAGGGCTGCGGGAGTGTTCTGTCTGCGGATGGTTCGCATCAGTCGATCTGAGAGAATCTTCACACTTTCCAGATAGGAGGTACAAATGCTGGTCACACGAAGGGATTTTCTAAAGACTTCCGCGGTAACCGCGGGGGTGGCCATCACCGGGATGGGCTTCGCGCTCGCCCCGGTCGAGGCGCATGCGGCGGAGCTCCGCAAGGACCTCGGGGAGGCCACCCAGACCACGACCATCTGCCCATACTGCGGTGTGGGGTGTGGGTTAGTGGTGCATGCCTCGGACGGGAAGGTCATCAACATCGAGGGTGACTCCGAGCATCCCATCAACCAGGGAACGGCGTGCTCGAAGGGGGCCTCGCTGTATCAGATGGCCAACAACGACAACCGGCTGACTACGGTACGGTACCGGGCGGCGAACGCCACGGAATGGCAGGATTTGAGCTGGGACGAGGCAATCCCGATGATCGCCCAGCGCGTCAAAGCCACCCGTGACGCAACGTTCGAGGAGACCAACACGGCTGGCAACACGGTCAACCGAACGCTCGGCATCGGGTCGCTCGGCAGCGCGGCGTTGGACAACGAGGAATGCTGGCTCTACCAGAAATTCTTGAGGGCTATGGGCCTGGTGTACATCGGACACCAGGCGCGGAACTGACACTCCGCCACTGTCGCCAGTTTGGCGACCGGGTTTGGCCGGGGTGCGATGACGAATCACTGGATCGACATCAAAAACAGTGACGTCATCCTGATCATGGGTTCCAACGCCGCGGAGAACCACCCGATCTCGTTCCGGTGGGTTACCGAGGCCCGGGTCAACAATGGAGCGAAGCTCATCAGCGTTGACCCACGCTTCACGCGGACGTCAAGCAAGGCCGATGTCTACGCGCCGCTCCGCAGCGGTACGGACATTGCGTTTCTCGGAGGTATGTTGAATTACATCCTCCAGAACGATCTGATCCACGAGGAGTACGTGACCGAGTACACCAACGGTGCATACCTCGTGGACGAGAACTATGATTTCGACCCGGAGGCAGGCTTGTTCAGCGGCTACGACGGATCGAGCTACTCTGACAAGTCGAGCTGGAACTTCCAGACGGATGCGGACGGCGCGATCTTGAGGGACAAGACCCTGCAGGATCCCCACTGCGTGTATCAGATCATAAAGGACCACTACTCGCGGTACGATCTTGATACCGTTTCCGGCGTCACCGGCACTCCGACTGAGAAACTCCAGGAGGTGTACGAAACGTACGTGGGTGCATCGTATATGCCTGGCACGGCCGGCACGATCATGTACGCCATGGGCTGGACACAGCACACGGTCGGGGCGCAGAACATCCGGGCCATGTCGATTATCCAGCTTCTGCTGGGCAACATTGGTGTGGCTGGCGGCGGCGTCAACGCGCTCCGCGGCGAGTCCAACGTTCAGGGATCGACGGACCACTGCCTGTTGTTCCACATCTGGCCAGGTTACCTCAAGACGCCGCAGGAGACAGAGCAGACGCTCCAGGCGTACAACGACCGTTGGACGCCCACGGCCACGCCGACTCCCGAGGGCGAGCCGGCCAGTGCAAGCTGGTGGGGCAACTACCCCAAGTACAGCGTCAGTTTCCTTAAGAGCATGTACGGTGCGGCGGCAACCGCTGACAACGGCTTTGCCTACTCTTGGATGCCCAAACGCGACACCGGCGGCAACTATGCGTGGCAGTGCATGTTCGATGCGATGTACCGCGAAGAGATCAAGGGTTTCTTTGCCTGGGGGCAGAATCCGGCCAACAGCAGCGGCCACACGAACAAGATCCGTGCGGCCCTGGCCAAGCTCGACTGGCTCGTTTGCGTCAACATCTACCCGACAGAAACGTCCGAGTTCTGGCACGGTCCGGGGTTGAACGCGGCCGATGTGGCCACTGAAGTGTTCGAATTGCCGTGTGCAGCCTCGGTCGAGAAGGAAGGCAGCATCACCAACTCGGGCCGGTGGGCGCAGTGGCGCTACAAGGCCGTGGATCCGCCTGGAGACGCCAAGCCCGACGCTGAGATCATGAACGAGCTGTATCTGGCGATCAAGGCGCTCTACGAGGCCGACCCCGCGGGGGCGTACCCGGATCCGATCCTGAACGTCAAGTGGGACTACTTCGACGGTCCGGAGATCCCGGCCGTCCTGCTGGCCAAGGAGATCAACGGGTACTACCTCGAAGGTTCGGAGGCTGGCACGCCCGGCACGTTGGTCCAGAACTTCACGAAGCTGGCAGATGACGGCACTACCTCGTCTGGCAACTGGTTGTACAGCGACTCCTTTACGGAAGAAGAGGGCAACAGGATGGCCGACCGCGTGGCATCCGACCCCGCGGAGGATGTCATCGGCCTCAACGCAGGGTGGGCGTGGTGCTGGCCCGTGAACCGCCGCATTGTGTACAACCGCGCCAGCGTCGACCTGCTGGGTCAGCCGTATGACACGGAGCACCCGGTGATTACCTGGGACGGAAGCGGATGGGTCGGCGACGTGCCCGATGGCGGCTGGGCGCCGATGAAGAACGAGGACGGCACCTACAACCCGGACTCGCGCCTGCCGTTTATCATGCAGCCGGATGGCGTGGGTAAGGTCTTCGCCAACCCGGTCGGTGCCTCGACGGTGGATGGGCCGATTCCCGAGCACTACGAGCCGGTCGAATCACCGCTTGCCACGCATCCCTTCGGTGCCGCGCATGCCCGGTACAATCCGGCGGTCGTATTCTGCGAAAGCGATATGGACCTGTTGGCTGATGCGGGCAGCACCGAGTATCCGATCGTGTGTTCCACGTACCGGATGGTTGAGCACTGGCAGACCGGTGTGATGACCCGCTGGGTGCCGTGGCTGAACGAGCTCCAGCCCGATATGTGGGTGGAGATGTCCGAAGAGCTGGCGGCCGAGAAGGGCATCGCCAACGGCGAGCATGTTCGCGTCAGGAGCATTCGTGGTGAGGTCCAGGCGGTGGCGATCGTTACGAAGCGGTTCAAGCCGTTTACGATCATGGATCAAACCGTTCATCAGATCGGAGTACCGTGGTGCTTCGGCTGGGTAGCCCCGAACCCCGATCCGACCCGGGAGACTAACGGTAACCTGTTAACGCCGAACGTCGGCGACCCGAACACCCGAATTCCCGAAAGCAAGGCCTTTATGGTCGATGTGGTAAAGGAGGCATAAGCCATGGCAGACGGAAAATCATTCTTGATCGACACGACCAAGTGTTTTGCTTGTCGGTCCTGCCAGGTGGCCTGCAAGCAGTGGAACGAGCTACCGGCAGAAGACCCGGTGCCGACGAACCGTGGTTCGTATGAGAATCCGCCGGATCTATCAGCTTCTTGCTGGGTGAAGATCCAGTTCAAGGAGACGGAGCGGTCGGACGAATCGCTGGCGTGGACGTTTGTTCGCAACTCCTGCCGGCACTGTATAGATGCGCCTTGCAAGCAAGCTGCCGAGAACCCCGACTCGATCACGATCGATGAGCAGACGGGCGCCGTCCTCTTCGGCGAAGGCACCGCAAGCGAATCGTACAGCAAGATCAGGCTGGCTTGTCCGTTCGATATCCCTCGCCAGGGGGCCGGCGGACAGTTGTTCAAATGTGTCATGTGCTACGACCGTGTGCACAATGACGAGGTGCCGGCGTGTGCCAAAGCGTGTCCGAGCGACGCCATCGAGTTCGGCGATCGCGACGAAATACTCTCGATGGCCGACGCCCGGCTTGAAGCCGTGAAAGCCGATGGATTCCCGGACGCCGTGATTCTTGATCGCCGGGATGTCCGGTTGTTGGTCCTCCTGGCGGATGAGGCCAGCTTATACAGTCTGCATACGCGAGATTGACTTCGAGTCAGGTAATGAGCAAACCGGCTTCATCAGACAGGAACGAGCCGTCGGCCCTCAAGGCGCTGAACCGTCGGGCCGAAGCGATCCTCAGGGCTCGTCCGGCTTACAAGGAGATGGTCGATTTCTATCTGGTGATCTTCCGTCGTCAGATAGAGTGGCGGAGCCGGCTTGAGGTTCATCCCGAAACCGTGTCCGCGGAGCAGGCGGCAAAGTGCCTGACCGAAGGAACTCCGCTGGCCGAGCGGTTTGACCCCGGTATTGTTCCGGACTCTCTGCTGGAACTCTGGGGCGAGATGAAGACGGTCTTTGGCCACGGTAACGACGTGTTGCGCCAGGCCGTGGAGAAAATCGACGATGCCGAGAAGGCGGGTGGCTTCGTGCCGGGAACGTGGTTGTCTGAACAGCGTCCCGGCCGAGGCGAACTTGTCGCTGATGCCGCCCGCCTGATCGGTATCGATGAGCCCATCCTGGCGAGTCTGGCCCACGCGGTCACCTATCCGCATTGGGAGCTGGTGTCGCAAGGCTGGTTGCCTGAACGTCGATTGGACGAATGGAAGCGGTTCCGTTGCCCGACCTGCGGCGGTCCTCCGGGGCTGGTGGAGTTTCGCGCGGAATCCTCTTCCGGTGTCGAGGGCATCAAACCTGCTAAGCGGCGGTTCATGCACTGCTCGTTCTGTAGCTCGCGTTGGACGGTATTGCCTCTGAAGTGCCCGGCGTGCGGATCCTCAAAATCGGGTGATGCGAAGTATCTGTTTACGACCGATGAAAAGGAGTGGCGGATCGATTTCTGCAAGAGCTGCCATCATTACATGAAAGCGATCGACGGCGACAAAGTACACGGGCGTGTCCATGTCGGGCTCGAGCTGCTTACGGCGGTTCATCTCGACATGCTCGCACGCGACAAGGACTTGAAGCCGTTGGAGGTGTGTGCGTGAAATCCAGGTTTGGAATCGAGAAACAAGGAGTTCGACTTATGGAGAATTCCGCTCCACGAATCAAGGGTGCGGTTGTGTCCGTGGCCGTATGTGTGTTGTGCGCTGGTTTGGTCTTCTTAAGCGCAGGCTGTCCGCAGCCGCCGTTACCCCCGGCGGCGGCAATCCTGGCGGGGGACTGGGCTACGACATCCGTTGAGGGCGCAGATGTTGTTGTAACGTTCGACGCTCAGGGTGTGGTTGTGACGATCACAGGGACTGCGGAGAACGGGACTGTAGCGACACTGACCGTTACGGGCGGCACGACTACGCTTGATGGAAGTGCAGTTACGATCGTCGTGCCTACGGACTCAGGGCAGGTGACGTTCGAAGCCACGCTCTCGGACGACCAGAACACCATGACAGGATCCTCGACGAGGGAGATCGTGATTGGCGACGACCTCGAGATCACGATTCCGGCGGGTGATCTCACTCTGACCCGCATCGTGGAACCGGACTGCGAGACCGATGCGGACTGCGCAGACGGTGAGACCTGCGTCGACGGGGAGTGTGTCGCACCACCTAGCGGGTGCCAATCGGATGAGGACTGTGAGGACGGCGAGTTCTGTGACACGGGAACGGGCGAGTGCGTGGACAACGTGAATCTCTACGCTACGACGTACTTCAGCGATGATGGTGCCGGTGGCCCGGTCCACACGGCGCACCTGGATGGAGGCGTAGCCGACTGCACCAGTTGCCATCACAGCGATCCTCCCGCCGGGTTCACGGTGTGTGCGACCTGCCATAGCGAAGATCCGGATGTAGCCAACAGCTACAAGGACGTTGCGCACGACATGAACGAGAGTGGTGGCGGGTGCCGCCTGTGCCACGATGCCGATTGGGACAACTGCGCATTCTGCCATCCACTGCTGGATGAGTAGTGCTGCCACCCTTTATGTCGTCTTGGCCTGTTGGTTGGCAAGCACAAGCAGCACCTAGGGCTCTGTCAGCCGTCAAACGATGGTTTGGGCGGTTCACGGCTTCTGAGGTGGGGGACGCGGATCTTCGTGTTCCCCACCTCTGAAGAGACAGGTACCCATCGACGGGTAACCCCTCGAAGCACGTTTGACGGAGCATTGGCTCAAGCGCGTGATTCGCACTGGCAGGCGATCTTGCCCTTGGTACCAGATTTGCGAGGCCGTGCGAGGTGTGACGCGGCCTCACTGTGCAGCGACTCAGTCTCGAATCCGCGCGCATGTTTCTTGCGCGTGTGGCGGTCCTGGCCAGCGATACCTGTTCCGCCTACCAACCTGCGCCCACGGGGCACAAAACAGCCTCTTGTAAAAGATCCCGTGGTCGGGTATGAATTACCTCGCTGACGAGGAAAGACTACCGCAACGCTGTTTCTTGGCAGCTCGTTAGGTAGGTGGTCCAGCCCCTTGAGCCTTCGGTTCACCCGGATGCCGGATGAGCCGGGCGCTTTGACGCAGGTTCCCGTTTTTTGCGGTTTGCGTGGTCGGCGTTTCGATTGAGATCCAGGTGGATCTTGGCGGGCGTGCCTTGTTGTGGCGCGTCAAGCTGTATCGGTTGAGTTACAGTGCCTATATTGCCCGGCCTGGGGCGGGGATGATTTGCCCTTGTGCCGGGCTCAGGTTTAGGGAGGAGGTACCGTGGGCGTTAGCCGGCGTGAGTTTCTGAGAGTGGTTGGCGCATCTGGCGTGGCTGGTTCGGTTGTCGGTGTTGCGACCAGTTCGGCCGAAGGATCCGGGGCGGTTGTTCCATCGGATGATCTCATGGGCGTCCTGGTCGACGTGCCCAAGTGCATCGGCTGCCGGCGTTGTGAGTTTGCCTGCAAGGAGGCGGCCATGCAGGCCTCCGCGGCTCGGGGCGAGACCAAAGAGGCCGAGCGGTTCAAGCCGGACGCTATTGAGGCCTTCGAGGACAAGTCGGTTTTCGATGATGAGGGGCTGCGCAGACCCGAGCCACACTGCTACACGAAGATCAACCGGTTCCCGAACCCGGAGCAACCCGACAAGCCGTTTTTCACGAAGGTCAATTGCCTCCACTGCGTCGATCCAGCGTGCCTGTCGGCGTGCATTGTCAAGGCATTCAGGAAGCTCGACGACGGTCCGGTCATCTACGATGCTTGGAAGTGTATGGGCTGCCGTTACTGCATGGTGGCGTGCCCATTCGGAATCCCGCAGTACGAATACGATAATCTGTGGACGCCGCAGGTCCGCAAGTGCACTCTGTGTGCCGACGAGGGAAACCCCAACAAGGGCAAGGTGCCGGCGTGCATCAAGATTTGCCCGGCCGAGGTGATGACCTACGCCAAACGCAGCGATCTGCTGGCCGTTGCTCACGAGAAGATTCGCAACGAGCCCGACGTCTACCAGGATCATGTGTACGGAGAACACGAAGTCGGGGGAACGTCCTGGCTGTATTTGCTTCCGCATCAGTATTCCATCGAGGAACTGGGTTTCCTCGAGCTGGATTCCAAAGCCCCGCCGAGGCTCACCGAGGCGATTCAGCACGGAGTGTTCATGAAGTTTTTCCCACCGGCGGCTTGGTTCGCGCTGCTCGGTTCGATGATGTGGGTCTCCCGCCCCGGCGCCGATCAGGACGGTGAGCCAACCGGCGAGGGGCATCATTAGTCCGTCTGAGCCGAACCTGGCGGATGGAAGCCCCGGGCGGTGCTTCGACGGGGCGGAGTGTTACCCTAACACTGATTGACGGGTGAAGAATGGGCGCAGCCTGGATCACGAGAGCGTAATAGGAGCTAGAGAGTGAGCGAACACGTTTTGCCGGTGCCGGTAAACCGGAAGTTCTTCACACGTGGTGTTTTCCTCCTGATCGTCCTTGCAGCGATCATGGCCTGCATTGCGGTGTACCGATTCCTTTTTGTGGGTTTGGCGGGAGCCACCAACCTCAACCAGGAGTACCCGTGGGGGATTTGGATCTCGATCGACGTGGCCACCGGCGTCGCATTGGCCGCCGGCGGTTTCACGACGGCAACCTTGGCGCACATCTTCCACCGTGAGCACTACCATGCCATCGCGCGTCCGGCACTGCTCACGGCCATGCTCGGCTACACGTTCGTCGGTATCGGGCTCATGTTCGACCTGGGCCGCCCCTACAACATTTGGCACCCGATCATCCTCTGGCACGGCAACTCGGTGTTGTTCGAGGTCGGCCTGTGCGTGGTGTGCTACCTGAACGTCTTGTACATCGAGTTCCTCCCTATCGTCTGCGAACGTTTTCAGGATGATCTCCGGTTTCCGGCTATAGCCCGTTACTGCAAGTGGCTCCTGCCCATTCTCGGTAAGGTCATGTTCCTGTTCGTCATTGCGGGAACGGTTCTGTCATGCCTGCATCAGTCTTCGCTGGGCAACCTGATGGTGATCGCCCCGTCGAAGTTCCACGACCTCTGGGATACGCCGATCTGCTCCTTGCTGTTTTTGCTGTCGGCGTTCATGGTCGGGTTTCCCATGGTCATTTTCGAGTCGATGTACACCGCGTGGTGCTTCAAGATCAAGCCGGAGATGGAGATTCTCAGTCCGCTGTCGAAGTACACTCTTTTCTTCACAGGGCTGTACCTGGCCGTCAAGGTGACGGACATGCTCATCCGCGGCAGCTACGTGTATCTGACGGAGGGCTCCATCCAGAGCTACGCGTTCACGGTGGAGATGCTCTTCGGGGTGGCCGTTCCCTTCTTCATGCTGTTGTCGCCGAAAATTCGCAACACGCCGCGGCTGCTGTTCATCGCAGCCCTGTTGATCGTGCTGGGCGTCGTCATGAACCGCGTCAACGTGTTCCTGATCGGGTACCAGCCGCCTTATGCCACGGTGTCCTACATTCCTTCCATCTTCGAGGTTGCCGTCACCATCGGGCTCGGGGCCACGTTGATGCTCGTGTACCGCGCGATCGTGACCTTCTTGCCGGTGATCAGTCATCCGGACCTAGTAGCGAGGAAAGCATGAACGACCGGTTGAAACGTCGTAAGACCAGATTGTTTGCCGTTATTGCGGTGACAGCGGTCATGGTGTGCTCGAGCCTGACGTGGAGGCAGGCGCATCTCCAAGCACAAGTGCCTGATCAGACAGACGCCTCTCACCCGCTTTCGGATTGTGGGCGGTGTCACACGTGCGCGAATCCACGCCCGGGCAACCTTTGCCTTCCCGTATGCTCTCGCATGCAGGTTCGGACTGCGGAGTTCAAACAGCAACAGGGTCCGGACTTCGTGCTTCTGGACATCATTCGAAGTGAGGACGAGGGGGTAGACCGCTTTGGCCCGGTCCCGTTTGACCATTCCGGGCACGCGGATTTCGCCGCCATCTCCGGCGGTTGCGAGCTTTGTCACCACTACACGCCGGAGCGCCAGGCTCATCCGTCCTGCCGGACCTGTCACCCGCCCGAACTCCAGCGCGACGACATCCAGAAGCCGAGTCTCAAGGGTGCTTATCACCGTCAGTGCATGGGCTGTCACCGGGAGTGGAGCCACAATACGCGGTGCGACGCCTGCCATATACAGAAAATCGGTGAGGAACCCGGTGTTATCACGGCTGAGGACGCCCTTGGGCACATGACACCCCCGATTCCCGAGCCCGAGACGGAAATCTACGAACCCAGGTCCGAGCCCACGATCGGGACCAAGGTCATTTTTCGCCACGCCGAACACATTCACCGTTTCGAGTTCAAATGCGCGGAGTGCCACCGGGGAGACAACTGTGCCCGGTGCCACGAAGCGGGCAAGAAGCACGTCCAGAAGATCAGGACCATGGGCGAGCATCATCAGGATTGCAGCAATTGCCACGCCAAGGATGTTGCTGAAGGTGGCAACTGCGCTCGCTGCCACTGGAGCGAAGGACAGCCCAGCCCGCTCCCGTTCGATCACACCGCCACGGGGTGGCCGCTCAGCCGCTTCCACAAGGACAAAAGCTGTCGTGGATGCCACAAGAAGATCCCCTATACGGCGCTCGATCACGATTGCGGGAGCTGCCACACGGATTGGGAGCCGGACACGTTTGACCACGCCGTTACACGCCAGATTCTGGACGAGAACCACTCCGAGTTCGACTGCGAGGACTGCCATGAAGACGGTGCGTTCGACAAGCCACCAACCTGTACGGAGTGTCACGACGAAGACGAGGGAATCGCCTTTCCTGCCATGCGTCCCGGGCCGGTCGTTAAGCCGTAGTTGTGGGTCGCTGTAGCCGGCGCCAGGCGAGAGCTTCTCTGTAGAGCCGGGTGCGCCTTTGCCGCATGTCCAGCACGCGTGATTCCAAAGGAGCGCGTCCGCTGCCTGCGCGGCCCCCGGCGGGCGTACCGGGTTCCCGCTTCTGTTTGTCGATCTCTCCAGCCGCACTCCGTCCAAGAAGCTTTCTCTGGGATGAGGTGGGGTAGAGGTGCGCCTTCTTCAAAGGCGGGCTTGCCGGAAGGGGTTCGTTCTAGTAGAAGGGCGGCGCGGGTGTTGGCCGGACCCCCGCTGGTGTGTCTCTCGAGGGGGCAGTTGCGTCTGCGTTCAAAGGGTGCGACCTGCTTGTTTCCTGCATGCGGCGAACGCAAATGATCCATTAGACTCGGGCTTACCTGGGCGTATTGGAAGTGAGTGGTGCTGGGGTGGCCGGTCCGATCGTGCAGCATCGGGTAGCGTCCGCACAGCCGGGTCGGTCGTTTGTGTTGCCGCATAATTGCTTGCGATGCTCCGGACAGGTTCATGCCCAGTGGGGCGTCCCGCTCAGACGTAAGGGATGGGGCGGCAAGGGGCATTCGGTTGTGCGTAGGTCACGCCGCAGCCCGCTGGCGTGGGATATCGTCCTTGACGCGAACCCCGAGGACTGCTGAGGTAACGTACCCTTTGGTCGAATTCCACTCCCGGGTGCCAGACCGAAGCGAGCCGCGGAACCGAGGGGCCTTGGATGACCAGGGATTGCCGTAATGATTTGGAAGTCTGTCATACCGATCATCCTGTGTATCTCTCTACTCCCGGCGCCTCCGGCCACCGGGCAGGAGAACACTGACTGCCTGGAGTGCCACAGCAGCGCAGGACTGAAAGTCGAACGGGACGGCCGCGATGTGCTGCTCTACGTCGATGCAGAGCGGTTTGCCAAGAGTGTCCATGCCGACCTGGACTGCATTAGCTGTCACGAGGATCTCGACGGCGTCGAAGAGTGGCCGCACGCGGTAGGCTTGGAGCGCGTCAACTGCGGCGAGTGCCATGAGGACGATGACGGCCCCATCGCTACGTTCTGGGCGAGCACTCACGGGCAGCACGTGCAGGCCGGTGACAAAGACGCCCCGTTGTGCCAGGACTGCCATGGCGATCACTACATCATCCCGTTAAAAGACCCGGACTCGTCCATCTCGCCGTTCAAAATTCCTCAAATGTGTGCGCAATGCCACGCGGAAGGGGCCGCCGTCGAACGGACGCACGATATCCCTCAGGAACAGATCTTCCAGCGATACCGGCAGAGCATCCACGGGGAAGGCCTGTTCAAGCAGGGCCTGGTCGTCACCGCGGTCTGTACGAGTTGTCATACCGGCCACAAGGTACTCCCCCATACTGATCCGGAATCGACGATCCACCAGGATAGAGTCGTTGAAACGTGCATGCAGTGCCACGGGCTGATCGAGCAGGTTCACCGCAAGAGAATCGCGGGCGAACTCTGGGAGGCACAAGGGGTCGTTCCGGTCTGCGTCGAGTGCCACTTGCCACATGAGGCGCGGAGAGTCTTCTATGACACCAGAATGAGCAACGCGGACTGCCTGGGCTGCCACAGCGACCCGGCCCTGGTGGCCGCAGGCGACGGACGTACGCTGTACGTGGATGCCGACGAGCATGCAGGCTCTATTCACGGACGCGAGAATGTCTCGTGCGCCCAGTGCCACACGGGTGTGCAACCCTCCGAGGAACGGCCCTGCCAGACGATCACCGAGCCGGTGAATTGTGCCCTATGTCACGAGACCCACGTGGCCGACTATATCCGAGGTCGGCACGGGCTGCTGCGCGCTGCCGGGGACGATAACGCCCCCGGCTGCATCGACTGTCACGGGCGCCACGGAATCCTCGAGCACAAAGTGCCGGAAGACGCATCGGCCCTGTTGACCGCCGTGATCCGTGAATCACCCACCTACAGCCGGAACATCCCGGCCCTGTGTGCCAAGTGCCACCGCGAAGGTGAGCAAGCGGCCCTGCGTTACTTCGGTTCCGAAGAGAAGATCATCGAACATTATACGATGAGCATCCACGGCAAGGGGCTGCTGGAGAGCGGCCTGACGGTGACGGCAACGTGCACGAACTGCCACTCGCCTCACAAAGAGCTGCCACGCAGCGACCCCGAGTCGACTATCAGCAAACAGAACATCGCCGCCACGTGCGGACAATGTCACGACGGCATCTATGAGCAGCACCAACAGAGTGTGCATGCGGCGGAGGGCAATCCGGATTATGATACCCGAAGGATGCGTGGGATGCCCGAACTCCCGCAGTGTGACGATTGCCATCCAGCGCACACGGTCGCCCGAACAGATCTGCCTGATTTCAAGCTCGGGATCATGGAGCAGTGTGGTAAATGCCATGAGGAAGTCACGAAAACGTACTTCGACACCTATCATGGGAAGGCATCGGCGCTGGGCGACACGACGAGAGCGAAGTGCTACGACTGCCACAGTGCGCACTCCATTCACCCTCTGAGTGATCCGCGTTCGACGCTTCACCGCGACCATATCGTCGAAACATGTGGAAGGTGTCATGAAGGATCACACCGTCAATTCGCGGGCTATCTGACCCATGCCACGCATCACGATCCGGAGAAGTATCCTGCTTTGTTCTATGCCTTCTGTGGAATGACCGGCCTGCTGGTGGGTACCTTCGCCTTCTTCGGCCTGCACACCCTCGCATGGCTGCCGCGATCCTGGAAGTTGAGGAAGCAACACGCGGCGACACTGGGCGCCGTTGAGGCGGATGCGAAGCAGTTCGTGCGGTTCACGCCGTTTCAGCGAAAACTCCACCTCACGGTTATTCTGAGCTTCTTCGGCCTGGCGATCACGGGGATGATGCTGAAGTTCTCGTACACGCAGTGGGCTCAGACTCTCATTGGGGTATTCGGGGGCGCCGACACGGCTGGGTGGATTCACCGGGTCTGCGCGGTCGTGACCTTCGGATACTTCTTTGCCCATCTGGTCAATGTGGCCATCAAGTATGTCAAGGGAGATCGATCGCTGAGGGATTACCTGTTCGGACCCGATACGATCCTTCCCACGGCGCGTGACTTCCATGAGCTGATCGCTACGATTCGGTGGTTCTTGGGATGGGGGCCGCGGCCGCGGTATGGGCGATGGACCTACTGGGAGAAATTCGACTACTTCGCCGTGTTCTGGGGTGTGGCCATCATTGGAAGCACCGGTCTTTGTCTGTGGTTTCCGGAGGTGTTCACCCGGTTCATTCCCGGTTGGTGGATCAACGTGGCTACGATCGTGCACAGTGATGAGGCGCTGCTTGCAACCGGGTTCATATTCACCATTCACTTCTTCAACACGCATTTTCGTCCGGAGAAGTTCCCCATGGATCCGGTGATCTTCACCGGGCGGATGGGGGTGGAGGAGTTGAAGCACGACAAGCCGCGGTTGTACGAGGAACTGGTGGCCAGCGGGGAGCTGGAGAAGCATCTGGAAGAGCCCGCCTCGCCGGGCTTCACGCGAGGCGTGAGGGTGTTTGGCTTTGTAGCGCTAACCGTCGGGTTCGCGCTGGTTGCCTTGATTGTCTATGCGATGCTGTTTGCTTATCGGTAGGGACGCGATGATGGGCCGGCGGTTGACGCCGGCAAGTCCGGGTTGCCCCGACGCCGGGGTCGTTTGCCCTACTCCGCACGACTGAGGAGCGTGTTCATGAGACGGACTTTGTCAATCGTTTTGTGTTTTGCGTTAAGCGCCGTGGCCCTGGCGGATCCGGCCCGCGCTCAGGATCCACCGCCCGAGAGTTGCACCGATTGCCACGATGGCGAGGCAGACCGGCCTTTCCCGGGACCGCCGCATGAACTGCTCGCTCAGTCGGTTCACGAGGGGCTCGATTGCACCGACTGTCACGAATCGATCACCCTCGAGGGACTCGATCTCGGGGCGACCAACCCCCACGGCACTGTCGATCCGGCCGTAGACTGCGGTAGCTGCCATGAGGAAGAGGCCGAGGTCTACGTGAAGCACGGGCGCTTGATGGTCGGAACGGATCCGGACATCCCGCAGTGCTGGAGCTGCCATGGGGCGCACGATGTCCTTGCGTCGTCGGACCGGCAGTCTCATGTTCACCCCGTGAACCTCGCGAGCACCTGTCGCACCTGTCACGTCGATGTGGACCTGGTCAAGAAGCACGATGTACTTCGTGATGCGCCAATCAGGATGTACGCGAACAGCGTGCACGGCAAGGCGACGCAGAAGGGCGTCTATGTGGCGGCCACGTGCAACGACTGTCACTCGGCAACCGCGCCGGACGGCAAGCGTACCGCCCACCGTATCCTCAGCCCTGCCGACCCCGAATCGACTATCTATCATTTTGTGATTCCCGACACGTGCGGGCAATGCCACGAACCGATCGCCAAGGATTACTGGGATGGGATTCACGGCCAGCTGGTCAAACGCGGCGCCGTGGACGTGCCGGTGTGCACGCACTGCCATGGCGAGCACGGCATCATCTCGCCGGACGAGCCGGAGTCACCGGTCAGTGCCGCGCGGGTGGCGGAGGAGACCTGCGCGCCGTGTCATGAATCAGCCGTGCTCAATGAGAAGTACGGTGTTCCGGTCGGGCGTTTGCGATCCTACATCGACAGTTACCACGGTCTCAAGAGCAAGGCGGGTGACGTGCACGTGGCCAACTGCGCTTCGTGCCACGGCGCCCACCGCATTCTGCCTTCCGTAGACCCGACATCGTCGATCTTCCCGGGCAACCTGCGGGCGACGTGTGGCGAGTGCCATCCGGGGATATCAGCCGAGCTTGCCGGCGTTTCGATTCACGAAACGGCGACGGGAATCAAGACGGGTTGGCCGCGGTTCTTTACGGTGCTGTATTACTGGATCATCAGCGTCACGATCGGTCTGATGGTCCTGCACTGTCTGGGCGACTGGATCCGGTATATCCGGATCATGGGAGAGAAGTCCTTCGTGGTCCGGATGACCATCAATGAAACGTTTCAGCACTGGATCCTCGCATCGTCCTTCATCGTGCTCGTGATTTCCGGTTTCTCCCTGAGATTCTCAGACGCTTGGTGGGTGCAGATTCTGTTCGGTTGGGGCGGAGGCGAGGGATTTGTCATCCGCGGACAGGTCCATCGCATCGCGGCCGTTGTCTTCACCATCTGCTCGGTGTGGCATGTTCTGTACCTGTTCACGCGGCGGGGCCGCCACTGGTTTAAGGACATGCTTGCCACGCCCAAGGATCTGACCCACATTATGGAGAGCGCCTTATTCTTCCTCGGTGCGCGAAAAGAGCGGCCTCGCTTCGGCCGGTTCAGCTACATGGAGAAGTGTGAGTATTGGGCGCTGATCTGGGGCTCGGTCATCATGACGGCCACAGGTGTATTGCTCTGGTTCGACAATTACTTTGTCGAGCGATGGAACTTGCCCAAGGGCATTTTAGATGTGGTGCTGGTCATCCATTACTACGAAGCATGGCTCGCGACCCTGGCCATTCTGGTCTGGCACGGGTACTCCACCGTGTTCGGTCCACACGTGTACCCGATGAACCCCGCCTGGCTGACAGGAAAAATGCCCAAGAGCATGTATAAGGACGAGCACCCCGACGGACCGAAGCTCAAAGGGTACGTCCACCGCAGGCTGTACGAAGAGGAAGAAGAAAACGGGAATGAAGACTCTGCTCATGCGGAACGCCCCGGGCCGGAGGCAACCGAGGAGAAGCCGCCACAGGCTGAATCCCCCAAGCATTAGGTCATGGCAAACGCTTGAAGAAACGCTCCCAGCGCGGCAAGTAGTGACGATTCGGGTCGAGTGACAGTGCCACCCTCGTGACGCGACCGACGATCCGCTCACGCTCGACGCAGCCGAAGTAGCGCGAGTCGCGGCTGTTGTCACGGTTGTCTCCCATGACGAAGTAGTGCCCGTCCGGGACCATGATCGGGCGGAACGTAGCGCGTGTGGATCGAGAAGGTGTTAGCATGATCGGGTGGGAAGCGGTCCCGATCTGTTCCCGGGCGAACCGATGCTCCGACTGCCGTTCGCTGCCGAGAATATCCCGGACGGCCGGCTCGAGTGGTTGATACGAGGCCGGCTCACCGTTGACCAGTAGCCGGTTGTTCCTCAGCTCGATACGATCGCCCGACACTCCGACCACCCGCTTGACCAGACGAACATCGTCGGCAGGTGAGAACAGGATCACGACGTCCCCGCGCTGGGGCTCGGCCCATTCCGCAAGCCGCCAGTCGGTGAAGGGGATGCGCAGGTCATAAGCGAGCTTGTTCACGAAGATCCGATCGCCCTCCATAATCGTCGGATTCATGGACGGTGTCGGAACGTCGTTCCAGTCGGCAACGGCTGACCGGCACGACCCGACCACGACCAGGATTACCGCGAACGGCTTGACGAACTCGCGCCAGAACTTCAGGCAGCGTGTCTTCCCCTTCTGTTGCATGCGTCACCTCGGATAGCTGGATGTCTGATCAACCCTCGATTAATACCGGCTCATGCCGCTTCAGAGTATAGCCCCTGGGCCAACGCCAGGCACTCCGGTCGTCCGATAGGCCGGCAAGTGATCGGCCGGCGCACGCTCGGACATAACCGATTAGACTATTCGTTGCCATCAGCGCTTGTGAGTGAGAAGTTCTGTAGGAACCTGTCAGGGCTCCGAGTTTATCGCGTGCCGGGCAGAGCCACGGAGTGAGTACGACTTGCAGGATGACCGTCAATCGGCCGAGCCTTCGGCTATGTTGTTCATGATGTCCAGCGAGGACGGCCGACACGGTTTCAGGCACAGGT
>JAUXGE010000244.1 GCA_030622435.1 Planctomycetota bacterium | reverse complement strand
TTCGAGCGGATGCGGAGCATGCGACCTGGGGTCAAGGTCGTGCTCAGCTCTGGTTTGACCCGGGAGATGACGGGGTTGAACGTCGGGGTGAGTGGCCTGGCTGGCTTCATTCGAAAGCCCTACACGCGGGCGGTGTTGTAGGGGGATGGCGGTTGCGGGGAGGTGAGCCGCCGATAGGATGGGCGACAGCGGTTTAGGTTCCAGGACGTGCGAGGGAAACCATGAGGGCGTTGATCACGGGAGGTGCGGGTTTCATCGGATCACATCTGGCCGAGCGGTTGCTGCAGACGGGCCACGATGTTGTTGCGCTGGATGATCTGAGCACGGGGAGCCTGTCGAACATCGAGCACATTCTGGACAGCCCGAGGTTTCAATTCGTATTGGACGATGTGCGCAACGCTTCGACCCTGCACCTGCTGATCGATTCATGTGATGTAGTCTTCCACTTGGCGGCGGCGGTTGGCGTGCAGCTCATTGTGGATCGACCGGTTCACACGATCGAGACGAACATACACGGGACGGAGGTGGTTCTCTCGGTCGCGAACAAATTCCGCAAGATGGTGCTACTCGCATCGACGAGTGAGGTCTACGGCAAGAGCGAGAAAGTGCCGTTTCGAGAGGATGACGACACGGTGCTGGGCTCGACACGGTTCTCTCGCTGGTCTTACGCATGCTCGAAGGCCATCGACGAGTTTCTCGGGCTCGCCTACCACCAGCAGTACGGGCTGCCGGTAGTCGTGGCGAGGTTCTTCAACACGGTGGGGCCTCGCCAGACAGGCCAGTACGGGATGGTCGTTCCCAGGTTCATAGAACGGGCGCTGCGGAATGAACCGCTGATGATCTACGGAACGGGCAAGCAGAGCCGGTGCTTCGCGTACGTGGGTGACGTCGTCGATTGTGTGATCAAGCTGATGGGCTGCGGCAAGGCGGCCGGGCGTGTCTACAACATCGGGTCTACGGAGGAGATCAGCATCGACGGCCTGGCGGACAAGGTCATCGAGATGACGGGCAGCCGCAGCGAGAAGAAGCACATTTCATACGAAGAGGCCTACGGTCGATCCTTCGACGATATGATGCGCCGCATGCCTTGTCTGGACCGCGTCCATGAGATGACCGGGTACGAACCCAAGACCACACTGACGCAAACGCTCGAGCACATCATCGATGGGATGCGTCGGGCGATCGGCTGAAGCATGTGCCACTGCTCTGTGAGCAGTGCCGAACGAGTAGGCGGCCGTGAAACACTGCTCACAAAGCAGGTACGTGTTTAGCGATGGGTGGCATGGGCAAGCGGACGCGCGGCTAGGCAACCTGGGCTACCGCTTGCCCGACCCAGACGAGTTAGTGGCCGATGCTCCGCGGTGCAGCTTGCCCGTGTCGCATGCAAGTGCGTCGCCCGCACGGGCAGGGATCGCCGGCAAACGTGATCTGCAAATCGGAGGTTCGCCCGAGGCGATCCTTGCCCATGCCACCCAACGCCGAAGAGCGGAGCAGAAAACCATCACGCGTCCCCGGCGTAGTATTGATCTTCAACGAGGAACGCCATGTGCGGCATAGCCGGTGTATGGGGGCAGGTGGATCACGAGCGTCTGACGGCGATGGCACAGGAGCTGCGCCACCGCGGGCCGGACGACGAAGGCTACTGGGAATCACCGGCGGCCGGCATCGGCCTTGCGCACCGGCGGCTCTCCATCATCGACATCGAGGGCGGTCGTCAGCCCATTGCGAACGAGGACGGCCGCGTTGTTACCGTCTTCAACGGAGTGATCTACAACTACCGCGAACTCCGCGAGGATCTCATCGCGCGCGGTCATCGATTCACTACGCAGAGTGACACGGAGGTCATCGTTCATCTCTACGAGGACCGGGGTACGGATTTCGTCTCCGAATTGCGGGGCATGTTCGCCATCGCCATCTGGGACGAGAAGGAACGGAAGTTGGTCCTGGTGAGGGATCGGGTCGGGAAGAAACCGCTGTACTTCAGCGAGACGCCACGCGAGTTCCTGTTTGCCTCGGAGATCAGGGGTGTGGTGGCGGGGTCGCGCGAATCGGTGGCGATCGACGACCAGGCTCTGGCTGATTTCCTCTTCTGGAGCGTCGTACCCGCACCGGGCACGATATACCGGCAGATACGCGCAGTCCGACCCGGCGAGCTGCTGGAGGTTCGTGACCGTCGCATCGTCCGCAGGACGGAATACTGGCGGCAACGGATGCTCCCGAAAATGAGCTGCTCACGAGGGCAAGCCGTCGATCAGATCGACGAGCTGCTCCATGATGCAGTCCGGCTGCGGTTTCGCTCCGATGTCCCGGTCGGCTGCTTCCTCTCCGGCGGTATCGACAGCGGAATCATCACGGCCATCGCCGCAAAGCAGCATCCGGATCGGCTGGCGACTATCACCGTCGGTTTCGAAGACGATGCCATGGACGAACGCCCTTTGGCCCGGCTCGTCGCAAAGCAGTATGGGACGAATCATCACGAGGTCGTCGTCCGACCCGATGTGATGGCGGACCTACCGCACATCATAGGCAACTACAGCCAGCCTTACGGGGACGCCTCGGCCATTCCCTCCTACTACGTGGCACGGGCGGCGAGGCAGCATGTCAAGGTGATCCTCAACGGCGACGGTGGGGATGAGCTGCTGGCGGGTTACCGTCGATACGTGGCGGCGTGGATCAGCGGACTGCTAACGTGGGCTGACGGTCCGGCATGCCAATCACTCTGGCGGTTGCTCGCGCGGCTACTGCCGGTCCCGCGGCGATTTCGCTCGAGATACGCATTCGCACACCGGCTGATCCGCGGCATGGGGATGGGCTCGGATTCGCGCTATCCGGCGTGGGCGGTCGATGGGCTCGACGGTCCGGGGCTGAGAGCATTGTGCGGCGTGACGGGCGGTGGTCGATGTGCAGGGCGGCTGGATGGGTTGGAGCCTGGGGGGCGGTTCCTGGAGTCGGTGCTCGATCCGGTAAGTCGGTGCGGTCCGGTCGATCGGATGCTGGCGGCCGACTTCGCCTTGATTCTGCCCCATGATCACCTCGTCAAGATGGACATCGCAACGATGGCCCATGGGCTCGAGGCCCGTTCCCCGCTGCTGGATCAAGAACTAGTAGATGCGGTCTCTCGCTACCCGGAATCGGTCAAGCTGGGGGGCGTGCGGACGAAGCCGCTGCTGCGCGATCTGAGCTCCCGGTACCTGCCTCGGGCCATCCAGAAGGCCCCAAAACGCGGTTTCGAGGTGCCACTCGTGCGTTGGCTTCGAGGTGAGCTTCGGGGGCTCAGCGAAGACGTCATTCTGTCGCGAGACGGGCTCGTCGCGGAGATGTTCGACCGCGCGGCGCTGGAGCGCCTGTTGCGCGAGAAGTCGGGGCTGGACCCGGCCCGGTGGAGCCGGCGCGTGTGGCTGCTGCTGGTCCTGGGGCTGTGGGATCGTCTGGTGTTCAGGCAGCCCCGTCGTATGGTCGATCCTTGAAGTGTGTGGGTGGCCGGGTGGCCCATGGCTTTGGCCGTGGGGGATTCGAATCGTCGGGTTTGGTGGCAAATGGCTTTAGCCGTAGTAAACGCTCTTACCGTGGATCTGGAGGATTGGACGCAGAGCGTGCTCGATCCGCGGTTGCCGATGACGGATTGCATCCTGCGCAACACGGACCGAATGCTGACGCTACTGGACCGGTTCGGTGTTCGGGCGACTTTTTTCGCGCTGGGAAAAGTCTGTGAGAGGTTCCCGCAGTTGGTTCCCTCGATCGCCTCGGCCGGTCACGAGATCGGAACTCACGGATACGGGCATGAACTCGTGCATCGGATGACTCCGGAGAAGTTCCGGGAAGATGTCGAGCGGAGCATCGCTATCATCGAGTCTCAGGCCGGCCGGCATCCGATCGGCTATCGTGCCCCGGCGTTCTCCATAACGAGTGGTTCACTGTGGGCCGGTCCGATCCTTCACGACCTCGGGATCCGTTACAGTTCCAGCATCTTTCCGATCGCGGGGCGGCGATACGGGATGCCGCGTGCCCGCCGTTTCCCGCATCGATGGGAGAACTGCCCACTGATCGAGTTTCCGCTATCGACTATTCGGCGTTTCGGTCGGAACCTGCCGGTGTCCGGCGGGGGATATTTCCGACTACTCCCGGGAGCGATCGTGTCCGAGTCGATCAGAGAGGTGAATCGACAGGGGCAGCCGGTCGTCGTGTATCTGCATCCTTACGAGCTTGCGGTCAACGAGATCTCGGAGCTGAAGCGCCGCGGCTGGCGGATCGGCCCAAAGAGAAACATCATGCAGTCGTTGTTTCGCGGAAGGATGTCGGGGCGGCTGAGGAGGCTGTTCGGGACGTTTCGGTTCGCACCCATGGCCGACGTGCTTGGTTTGGACGGCGGTACACACGTGCACCGAGAGCCGGCACGGATAGGCTCACGGCAGAACAGCGACACGAGGGCGTAGTGTTTTTTGAGCCTTCGTCTTCACTGGGTGGAAGCCGGTGCCGCAGGAGTGTTTGGCCACCCTTGAATCTGCGGGATGGGCGCCGATCCACCCTGCAAATTCAGGTGTGACGATACACCAGATGCGGAATACGTATCGCTACGACGAGCGTCATAAGTCAACGGCGTGACCTATGCAATCGGCACCGTCGAAAAGGAAACAAGCCCCGTGGGGGCGAAAGGTATCAGCCCACGGCGTAAGCCGTGGGGATGATTTCGTGCAATGTGGTATTAGCCCCGGTAGGGGCGAAACACCGACTCTCGTGGAGATCGGATACGCAACCTATATGAGGATGAAGTGCCGTCCCTACGGGACTGGGTGTTTCGTGACCAGGCCCTGGTCCCACGGCTTGCGCCGTGGGCTACGCACTGTCGTCCCTCCGGGACTGCGCCAACGGGTTCGACAAGACGACTGGTTCTCCGTCAATCCAGAATCGCGGGTCCGGTGTGGTACCACGGGCAGCTTGTCTAGGCGTGGATCCTGGCGGGCAAGCCACCAGTGCACGCGTCCGTCCAACGCCGGGAACCTATCCAGCCCGCAGATTCAAAGCAGGTGCCGCACTAGGGGCAACGGCTTCTCGACTGACGGTTGAGCGAGTAAGGTCGGGATGGCATGGTCGGACGCGAGGGCGTACTATGAGGTGATTGTGCGGTAGGTTTGCGTGGAATGATGCGGAGCCTGGGACTTGTCTGAGCACAACACTACGTTTGCAGAGATTCTCCACACGTACTGGCCGATCCTGGTCTGCTCGTTCCTTGTTTCGTTCGTAGCCACACCGATTTGCCGGGCCTATGCCCTGCGCAAGAGAATCGTCGATCGTCCGGACGACTTTCTCAAGCCGCACAAGAAACCGGTCCCTTACTTGGGTGGGGTGGCGATCTTCTGCGGGTGGGCGGCCGGGGTGTTGTTGGCGATCGCACTCTTCGACAGAGCGTCTGAGGAGGCAGCACGTCCGCGTACGACGCCGACGATGGACATGACCATGATGCTCGGCATCTTCATCGCCGGGCTTGCGATCATGGTGCTGGGGCTGTTTGATGATCTGCGCAAAGCTTCACCGATAGCGAAACTGGCCGGCACGGTGGCGATCACCGTCGTTCTCATCCTTGTGGGATTGGGGACTGATACGATCCTCATCGTCCTGCGGTCCACCGGCATCAGCCCGCTTGGCTTCGAGCCGTGGGTCATCTTCACTTATTCCATCCCGCTGACCCTGTTCATCACGATCGGCGCGTGCAACGCGACCAATCTGATTGACGGTCTGGACGGTCTCTGCTCGGGTGTTTTTGGAATCATCGCGGCCGGTTTCCTCGTGCTTTCGGTGCATTTGCATCTCTGGCACGACTGGCATCCGTGGGACGTGCAACGCGTGACGCTCTCATTGGCGATGATGGGTGCCGCCCTCGGCTTCCTGCCGTTCAACCGCAGCCCGGCGAAGATCTTCATGGGTGATGCGGGCTCGATGCTGTTGGGTCTCAATGCAGCTATTCTCATTCTGCTGTTCACCAAGTCCGGCGCGATCCGATGGTTGCTCGGTTCTCTGATGGTGTTCGGACTGCCTCTGGCGGACATCGTGCTGACACTCGTGCGTCGCTGGCGCAACCAGAGACCACTTATGCAGGGCGATCGAAGTCACTTCTACGATCAGCTGGTCGATCGCGGCTGGCCTGTCAAACGAGTGGTCGGGATCAGTTATGTGTTAGCCGCGTTCTTCGCGGTAATGGGTTGTGTTTCGATCACGCTACGAACCCGCTACATCCTCCTCGTTTATCCGCTCGTGATCGCCATCGTGGTTTTACTGATCGCGAAGTTCAAGATGGTCCGGTTGGAGTCGCCGCGAGCGACGGATTCACGATCCCCACCGGCGCCGTGACGGAGTAGTAGTCATCTTTTCGACCCCGGTGGTGCAGTCCCGGAGGGACGACAGTCCATAGCCCACGGCGCGAGCCGTGGGACGAGGGGCTGGTCTCGAAACCTCCAGTCCCGTAGGGACGGCACTCCGTCCTCACACACGTCGTGCATTCGACCACCACGAGACTCCTCGTGTCGCCCCTATAGGGCTCAGACCACGTTGCACAACATGATCCCCACGGCTAGCGCCGTGGGATGATGTCTTTCGCCCCTACGGGGCTTGCTCCCCGTCTCGACGGTATCGATTGTACGCTCACCCCGTTGACTGATAACGCTCGCCGCCGTGATACGCATCGCGCATCCAGCTCGTTGTCACACCTGAATCTGCAAGTTACGGCGATTCTCGGCGTTGGGCGATCGAGTGTCCCTGGCCACCTTCCCACCAATGTTGCATGGGCAGACAGACTGCCCGTGACGCCCAACGAATTCATCATACGGCCGCTAACAAGGCTCTAGGGCTGAGCGGACTCGACAGAAAGCTGATACAGATCGCCCACGCGTTGCCACCGTCCGACAACCGGCGCAGTAGTCGGATTATCAGCATCTTTCGGTACCAGGATGATGGTCCTGCCTGCTTGCACGCCTTGTGCGATTGGCTGTGGTGCTGCGTCAAGCGTGATTTCGAGATCCCCCCGACCGGCCTCGATGGCCCGATATCGAATTGCGAAAACCGCCATCGGATCTTCGACGATGATCAGCCCGTCTCGACCGGCCAACTCGACCGCACGCCGACTCATCACGTCGGCTGAACGCTCCGCGACGGACCAGGGAGTGAACAGGTATTCGTAGTCATCGCGGTACGGCTTGTTTCTCTCGACCGATCGCAGAACGTCACAGCGGCGGGCAATTGTGGGAACGAAGGCGTATAAGACAGGTGTGAGCACCAGCGTCGCCGTAGCCACGATCGGCAGGACGCGACGCGCGTAGGCGGACCGACCGTGCTGAAACGCTGCAAAGCCGAT